>NZ_JBJLRI010000059.1:0-27919 GCF_050871405.1 Kineococcus esterisolvens | reverse complement strand
CCCAGCCCCAGCCCGAGCACGACCTTGGCTCCGGAGGTGACGACCGCGTAGACGAAGGTGTTGGTGAAGCCCTTCACCAGGGCCGGTTCCTGGAAGAACTGCACGAAGTTGCCGAAACCGATGAACTGACTGTCGAAGATCGTCCACCGGGTCATGCTGAAGTAGAACGACAGCAGGGTCGGCACCAGGAACAGCACGCCGTACACGACCGCGGCGGGCAGGTAGAACCACCCCGGGTAGGGACTGCGCCGGCGCCCGGGAACTCGGTGCGCCGACGTGGTGGGCTTCGTGCGGGAAGGAGCGGGAGCTGTCGTCGCCATCGGTGACCTCTCTCGGCGGGGTGCCCCGGCTCCGCGCGGGGAGCCGGGGCGGTCGACGGGGGGAAGGCTCACCAGCCCTCGAGGCCCAGCTGCTGGGCCTGCTTCTCGACGTCCTGGTCGTACAGGGCGGCACCGTCCTGCGCCGAACGGATGCCGGAGCCGACCTCGACGGTGATCTGCTCCAGGGACGGGCCCTTGACCGGCGAGAGGAACTCCAGCGCCGGGGACTGCGCGTCCGCGTCGAAGTAGGCCTGGACGTCCTTGGTGACCTGCGGCACGTCGTCGGGCAGCTCGCACCCCTCGACGAGGTAGGGGCCGGTGGGCGGCGAGGCCTGGCTCTGCGCCTCGCAGCCGTCCGGACTGGCGATGAACGCGGCCAGCTTCTTCGCCGCCTCCAGCTCCTCCCCCGTCGTGGTGTTCGGGATGTAGACAGCGTTGGGGTACCAGGCGGTCAGCCCGTTGGTCGCCGCGTCGTCACCCGGCAGGGCGAAGAAGCCGATCCGGTCGCCGGCGTCGGGGTCGACGCTGAGCAGGGTCGTGATGTTGCCCGACAGGATGGGGTACATCGCCGCCTCGCCGGACGCGAGCTGGCGCATCCCGTCCTCGAGCTTGGCGGAGGCGAAGTCGCTGTTCTGCAGTCCCTTCTCGTGCACCTCCTGCAGGTGCTCGAACCCCCTGATCGCGACGGGGTCGGTGGCGTACTTCGCCTCGCCCGCGGTGTACTTCTCCGCCCAGTCGGGGTCCGCGGCGAGCACGTTGTGGAAGTCGCCCAGGACGAAGAGCTGGGAGGTCCAGGTGTCGCCGTAGGTCTGCGCCACCGGCGCGATGCCGGCCGCCTTGATCTTCTCGCTGTTGGCGATGAACTCCGCCCAGGTCTTCGGCACCTGAAGGCCGAGCTGGGAGTAGACGTCCATGTTGTACATGACCCCGCCGCCGAAGGCGGTCCCGTAGGGGACGCCGTAGGCGGTGTCGCCCACGGAGACCTGCGGCAGGTAGGCGTCGTCCACCTCGCCGACCACGTCGTCCCCGAGCGGCGCGAGGTTCTTCTCGGGGGCGATCTGCTGGAAGAGGGAGCCGGAGTTGTAGTCGAAGACGTCGGCCATGCTGCCCGTCTGCAGGCGGGTCTTGACGAGGTTGTCACCCTCGCCGCCACCGGGGCGCCCGTCGAGCTCGACCTGGATGTCGGGGTTGGCGGCCTCGAAGGCCTCGACGATGGACGCCGCGGTGGCCTGGGCGGTCGCCTCGCTGCCGGTCAGCCAGGTGATGGTGGTGCCGCCGTCACCGGAGCCGCTGGAGGAGCCGAGGCTCCCGGCACTGCACGCGGTGATCGACAGGGGGAGCAGGGCCAGCGCTGCGAGTCCTGCCAGCGTCCGGGTTGGGGTGGGGGTGCGTCGACGTGCCACGGGGTCTCCTCATCGAGACGGTCGCTCCGGGGAGCGGTGGGCGGGGTGTTCGCAGGACGTGGTGAGACGTTTCAAGGACGGCTCGGGCTCGAAGGTAGGAGCGCACGAGCGGGTCGTCAAGCAGTCCCGGGAGGTCTGCTCCGATCGAGAGGAGGAATGCGTTTTCCCTGGTCGCGAGCCCGGCGGCGCACCCGCCGACCCCTCACACCGGGGCTCGCGCACCGGCCGGCACCCCCGTGGCCGGCGAGCCCTCCGCCCCGCCCCGTCGGGCCCTCACTGGGGTGCCGTCGCGAGGACGAGCGCCCTCCATGCTTGTGAAACGTGTCAAAATCTGGTTACGGTGCTGCCGCCCCCGATGGAGTGAGGTCCCCATGACAACGACCGAGACGGTCCTCGCCGCCCTGCGAGCCCAGACGATCGAGCTGCCCTCGTGGGCGTTCGGCAACTCCGGTACCCGGTTCAAGGTCTTCGGCAGCCCCGGCACGCCGCGCGACCCGTTCGAGAAGATCAGCGACGCGGCCCAGGTGCACCGGTACACCGGCATCGCGCCGCGCGTGTCCCTGCACATCCCGTGGGACCTCGTCGACGACTTCGGCAAGCTGGCCGACCACGCCGCCGACAACGGTGTCTCGATCGGCATGATCAACTCCAACCTGTTCCAGGACGACGACTACAAGCTCGGCTCCCTGACCCACCCGGACGCGAAGGTGCGTGCCAAGGCCGTCGCCCACCACGCCCAGTGCATCGACGTCATGCGCGCCACCGGCTCCAAGGAGCTGAAGGTCTGGCTGCCCGACGGCACCAACTACCCCGGCCAGGACGACCTGCGCGACCGCCAGGAGCGCCTCGCCGAGTCCCTGCAGCAGGTCTACGCGCTGCTGGACGACGACCACCGCATGGTGCTGGAGTACAAGTTCTTCGAGCCGGCCTTCTACTCCACCGACATCCCCGACTGGGGCACCTCGCTGCTGCACTGCACGTCGCTGGGCGAGAAGGCGAAGGTCGTCCTGGACACCGGCCACCACGCGCCCGGCACGAACATCGAGTTCATCGTCGTGCAGCTGCTGCGCGCCGGGCGGCTGGGCGCCTTCGACTTCAACTCGCGCTTCTACGCCGACGACGACCTCATGGCCGGGGCGGCGGACCCGTTCCAGCTGTTCCGGATCATGTACGAGATCGTCCGCTCGGACGCGCTGCGGCCCGACTCGGGCGTGAACTTCATGCTCGACCAGTGCCACAACATCGAGGAGAAGATCCCCGGGCAGATCCGCTCGGTGACCAACGTCCAGCAGGCCACCGCCAAGGCGCTGCTGGTGGACCGCGAGGCGCTGCGCGCCGCGCAGCTGGCCGGGGACGTCCTCGGCGCCAACGACGTCTTCATGGACGCCTACCACACCGACGTGCGCCCGCTGCTGGCCGAGCTGCGCGAGTCGATGGGACTGGCGGCCGACCCGATGGCCGCCTTCAAGGCGTCGGGGTACGCGGACCGGATCGCCGCCGAGCGCATCGGCGGCCAGCAGGCCGGATGGGGAGCCTGAACGACATGACGAACACCACCACGAACGAGGCCGTGGAGCAGCTGCTCGCGCGCTCGCACGCCCTGGGTGCCGACCCGCGCTTCACCAACTACGCCGGCGGCAACACCTCCGCCAAGGGCACCGCGCCCGACCCCGTGACCGGCGAGGACGTCGAGCTGCTCTGGGTGAAGGGCTCCGGCGGGGACCTGGGCACCCTGGAGGAGAAGGGCCTGGCGGTCCTGCGCCTGGACCGCGTCCGCGCCCTGCGCGACGTGTACCCGGGCGTGGACCGCGAGGACGAGATGGTCGCCGCGTTCGACTACTGCCTGCACGGCAAGGGCGGTGCGGCACCTTCCATCGACACCGCGATGCACGCGCTCGTCGACGCCGCGCACGTGGACCACCTGCACCCCGACGCAGGCATCGCGATCGCGACCGCCGCCGACGGCGAGAAGCTCACCGAGACGATCTTCGAGGGCAAGGTCGTGTGGGTGCCGTGGCGCCGGCCCGGCTTCCAGCTGGGCCTGGACATCGCCGCCATCAAGGAGGCCAACCCGCAGGCGGTCGGCACCGTCCTCGGCGGGCACGGCATCACCGCCTGGGGCGCCACCAGCGCCGAGGCCGAGGCGAACTCCCGCTGGATCATCGAGACGGCCACCGCGTACATCGCGGCGAACTCGGTGCCCGAGCCGTTCGGCCCGGTGCTCGACGGCTACGCGGCCCTGCCGGAAGCCGAGCGCCGCGCGAAGGCCGCCGCGCTCGCGCCGGTGGTCCGCGGGATCGCCTCGCACGACAAGCCGCAGGTCGGGCACTTCACCGACTCCGACGTCGTGCTGGACTTCCTCGCCCGCGCGGAGCACCCGCGCCTGGCCGCGCTGGGCACGAGCTGCCCGGACCACTTCCTGCGCACCAAGGTGAAGCCGCTGGTGGTGGACCTGCCCCCGACCGCGTCCGTGGAGGAGGTCACCGCGCGCCTCGCCGAGCTGCACGAGGAGTACCGGGCGGACTACCAGGCCTACTACGACCGGCACGCGACGCCCGACTCCCCCGCGATCCGCGGCGCGGATCCGCTCATCGTGCTGGTGCCGGGCGTGGGCATGTTCTCCTTCGGCAAGGACAAGCAGACCGCCCGCGTCGCCGGGGAGTTCTACGTCAACGCGATCAACGTCATGCGCGGCGCGGAGGGGATCTCCAGCTACTCCCCCATCGAGGAGTCGGAGAAGTTCCGCATCGAGTACTGGGCGCTGGAGGAGGCCAAGCTGGCGCGCATGCCGAAGCCGAAGCCCCTGGCCACCCGCATCGCGCTGGTGACCGGCGCGGCCTCCGGCATCGGCAAGGCCATCGCGACCCGCCTGGCCGCGGAGGGCGCCTGCGTCGTCGTCGCCGACCTCGACCTCGCCAAGGCGCAGGCCGCGGCGGAGGAGATCGCCGGTTCCAGGGGCGCCGACGTGGCCGTGGGCGTGGCCGCGGACGTCTCGGACGCCGCCGCCGTGGCCGCCGCGATCGACGAGGCCGTGCTCGCGTTCGGCGGGCTGGACCTCGTCGTCAACAACGCGGGCCTGTCGATCTCCAAGCCGCTGCTGGAGACCACCGAGAAGGACTGGGACCTGCAGCACGACGTCATGGCCAAGGGGTCGTTCCTCGTCTCCCAGACCGCGGCCAAGGTCCTCATAGCGCAGGGCCTGGGCGGCGACATCGTCTACATCGCCTCGAAGAACTCGGTCTTCGCCGGCCCGAACAACATCGCCTACTCGGCGGTGAAGGCCGACCAGGCCCACCAGGTGCGTCTGCTGGCCGCCGAGCTCGGCGAGCACGGGATCAAGGTCAACGGCGTCAACCCCGACGGGGTCGTGCGCGGCTCGGGCATCTTCGCCGGCGGCTGGGGCGCCCAGCGCGCCAAGACGTACGGCATCCCCGAGGAGGAACTGGGCAAGTTCTACGCCCAGCGCACCCTGCTCAAGCGCGAGGTGCTGCCCGAGCACGTCGCCAACGCCGTGTTCGTGCTCACCGGCGGGGAACTGTCGCACACCACCGGTCTGCACGTGCCCGTGGACGCCGGCGTCGCCGCCGCGTTCCTCCGCTGAACCACCCACCCCAGGAGTCCTGACGTGAGCACCCACATCGCCGTGGACCTCGGCGCCTCCAGCGGACGCGTCATGCTCGGCTCGGCCGCACCCGGCCGGCTGATGCTCCAGGAGGTGCACCGCTTCGGCAACGGCGGTGTGCAGGTGGCCGGGCGCCTGCACTGGGACGCCGTCGGGCTGTGGCGGGAGGTGCTGGCCGGGCTCGGCCGCGCCGCCCGCACGCCCGGCGGCGCGGCCGCCCGAACCGTCGGGGTGGACACCTGGGCGGTGGACTACGGGCTGCTGACCCGCGAGGGCGCCCTGCTGGGCACCCCGCGGCACTACCGGGACTCGCGCACCGAGGGTGTGGCGGAGCGGGTGTTCCAGCGCGTGCCCGCGCAGCGGCTGTACGAGCGCAACGGCCTGCAGCACCTGCCGTTCACGACGATCTACCAGCTCGTCGCCGAGGCGGAGGAGTCGCTGCTCGGATCGGCCGCGCAGCTGCTGCTCGTGCCGGACCTGCTGGGCTACTGGCTGTCCGGCCACCGCGGCGCGGAGGCCACCAACGCCTCCACCACCGGCCTGGCCGACGTGCGCACCGGCCGGTGGGCGCCCGACCTCGTCGAGCTCGCCGGGATCGACCCGGCGCTGCTGCCGCCGGTGCACGACCCCGGCACGGTGCTGGGGGGCCTGCGCTCGGAGGTGCTCGCCGAGACCGGCCTGTCCGGTGCGGTGCGCCTGGTCGCCGTCGGCTCGCACGACACCGCCTCCGCGGTCGTGGCGGTGCCGGCGCGCGACGAGCGGTTCGCGTACGTCGCCTGCGGCACGTGGGGACTGGTGGGCGTGGAGCTGGAGCAGCCCGTGTTGTCGGCGGAGTCGTTCGCGGCGAACTTCACCAACGAGCGCGGTGTGGACGGCCGCATCCGCTACCTGCGCAACGTCATGGGCCTGTGGGTGCTGCAGCAGTGCCTGGCGGAGTGGGCCGCCGCCGACGGCGAGCAGCCGGACCTGCCGGCCCTGCTCGCCGCCGCGGCCGCGGTGCCCGCCGGGGGCCCGGTCGTCGACGTCGACGAGCCGCGGTTCCTGCCGCCGGGCCCGATGGTGACGCGGGTCCGGGCCGCCGCCGAGGAGGCCGGGCACCGGCCGCCTGCGGAGCGGGCCGAGGTGGTGCGGTGCGTGGTGGAGAGCCTGGCCCGCGCGTTCGCCGCCGCGGTCGCCGACGCCGTGCGCCTCTCCGGGCACGAGGTGGACGCCGTCCACCTCGTCGGCGGCGGTGCGCGCAACGCGCTGCTGTGCGAGCTGACCGCGCAGGCGTGCGGGCTGCCGGTGGTCGCCGGCCCCGTGGAGGCCACCGCCCTGGGCAACGTCCTGGTGCAGGCCCGGGCGCACGGGGACCTGTCCGGTCCGCTGGAGGACCTGCGCGCCCTGGTGCGCGGGACCCACGAGACGACGACCTACGCTCCCCGCGGGACGCGTGTGGGGAGTGGAGCGCTGTGAGGATCGCCGTCATGGCCACCTGCCTGGGGGACGCGATGTTCCCGCAGGTGGTCAAGGCCACCGTGGGACTGCTGCGGCGGCTGGGGCACGAGGTCGTCTTCCCCGAGGGGCAGACGTGCTGCGGCCAGATGCACGTCAACACCGGGTACCTGCGCGAGGCGGTGCCGCTGGTGCGCCACCACGTGGACGTGTTCGAGCCCGTGACCCACGGCGAGTGGGACGCGGTCGTCGCACCGTCGGGCTCGTGCACCGGGTGCGTGCGCCACCAGCACGCGATGGTCGCCCGCCGCGCCGGCGACGAGGCCCTGGCCGAGCGGGCCGAGGCGGTGGCCGGGCGCACCTACGAGCTGTCCGAGCTGCTCGTGGACGTCCTCGGCGTCACCGACGTCGGCGCCTACTACCCGCACCGCGTCACCTACCACCCCACGTGCCACTCGCTGCGGATGCTGCGCGTGGCCGACAAGCCGCTGCAGCTGCTGCGCGCGGTGCGCGGCCTGGAGCTGGTGGAGCTGCCCGACGCGGACGTGTGCTGCGGTTTCGGCGGCACCTTCGCGGTGAAGAACGGCGAGACGTCCACCGCGATGCTCGCCGACAAGATGCGCAACGTCCTGGGCACCCGCGCGGAGGTCTGCACGGCCGGGGACTCCTCCTGCCTCATGCACATCGGCGGTGGCATGGGCCGGCTGCGCACGGGCGTGCGCACCGTGCACCTGGCGGAGATCCTCGCCTCCACCGAGGCGAGCCAGACCCCCGCCGCGCCCGGCACCGCGACCCCGCACGTGCGCGACGAGCCCGTGGAGGTGCAGCGGTGAGCACCACCGACCTGGGCATGCCTGCGGTGCGCGACGACTCCCACGACACCGGGCTGCCCACGCACTCCCCCGCCGGCCAGGGCAACCTGCGCGGCACCACCTCGTTCCCCGAGGCCGCGCAGGCCAAGCTCGCCGACACCCAGCTGCGCCGGAACCTCGGCAAGGCCACCGGCATCATCCGCGGCAAGCGCGCCGGCGTCGTCGCCGAGCTCGACGACTGGGAGGAGCTGCGCCTGGCCGGTTCGGCGATCAAGGCCGACGTCATGGCGCGGCTGCCGGAACTGCTGGAGCAGCTCGAGGAGAACGTCACCGCACGCGGCGGGCACGTGCACTGGGCGCGCGACGCCGCCGAGGCCAACGCGATCGTCGCGGACCTGGTGCGTGCCACCGGCTCGGACGAGGTCGTCAAGGTCAAGTCGATGGCCACCCAGGAGACCGGCCTGAACGAGGCGCTGGCCGAGCAGGGCATCGCCGCCTGGGAGACCGATCTCGCCGAGCTCATCGTGCAGCTCGGTCACGACGCCCCCAGCCACATCCTCGTGCCCGCGATCCACCGCAACCGCAGCGAGATCCGGGAGATCTTCCTGCGCGAGATGCCGGACGTGGACCCGGCGCTGAGCGACGAGCCGCGCGAGCTGGCGATGGCCGCCCGCACCCACCTGCGCCGCAAGTTCCTGACGGCGAAGGTCGCCGTCAGCGGCGCGAACTTCGCCGTCGCCGACACCGGGACCCTGTCGGTCGTGGAGTCCGAGGGCAACGGGCGCATGTGTCTGACGCTGCCGGACACCCTCATCACGCTCATGGGCGTGGAGAAGATCGTGCCCACGTGGAGCGACCTGGAGGTCTTCCTGCAACTGCTGCCGCGCTCCTCCACCGGCGAGCGGATGAACCCCTACACCTCCACCTGGGCGGGCGTCACCCCCGGCGACGGCCCGCAGGAGTTCCACCTGGTGCTGCTGGACAACGGCCGCAGCGCCGTCCTGGCCGACGAGGCGGGTCGCTCGGCGCTGCACTGCATCCGCTGCTCGGCGTGCCTGAACGTGTGCCCCGTCTACGAGCGCGTGGGCGGGCACGCCTACGGCTCGGTGTACCCCGGACCCATCGGCGCGGTGCTCTCGCCGATGCTCACGGGGATCTCCGGCCCCGACGACCCGAACGCGTCGCTGCCGTACGCGTCCTCGCTGTGCGGGGCGTGCTTCGACGCCTGCCCGGTGCGCATCGACATCCCGAACCTGCTGGTGCAGCAGCGCGCGGCGTCGGTGGAGTCGCACCCGCGGCCCACCGCGCAGGACCTGGCGCTGAAGGCCGCCGCGGTCGCGATGAGCTCCCCCGGCCGGTTCGCCGCCGCGGAGAAGGGCCTGGCCCTGGGCCGGCTGGTCGCGGGGCGCAAGGGCCGCATCAGCGCCCTGCCGTGGCCGCTGTCGCACTGGACCAGCAGCCGCGACGTGCCCGCCCCGCCGGCGGAGACCGCCCGGCGGTGGTGGGCCCGCACCGGCGGGCACGACACGGAGGAGGACGCGTGAGCAGCGCGCGCGAGGAGGTCCTGGCGCGGCTGCGCGCCGCCCGCGACGCCGGAGCGCCCCGCGGCGGCGTTCCGCCGGTGCCGCGCGACTACCACCGCAGCGGTTCCCTGGAGCCCGGCGGGGAGCAGGTGCTGGACCTGCTCGTCGAGCGCGTCGAGGACTACCGCGCCCGCGTGCTGCGTGCCTCCTGCGACGACGAGGTCGCCGTCGCGGTGGCCCGGTGCCTGGACGAGGCCGGCTCGCGCCGCGTCGTGGTGCCGGCCGACTTCGCAGCGGGCTGGCGCCCGCGGATCGGCGACCGCGAACTCGTCGAGGAGCACCCCTCGGCACCGTTGACGGTCCACGAGCTCGACGCCCTGGACGCCGTCGTCACCGGCAGCTCGGTGGCGGTGGCGCTGACCGGCACGATCGTGCTGGCCGGTGGTGCCGCCGGGCAGGGCCGGCGCGCGCTGACCCTGGTGCCCGACCACCACGTCTGCGTGGTGCGCGCCGCCGACGTCGTGGAGACGGTGCCGGAGGCGCTGGCGCGGCTGGACCCGTCGGTGCCCCTGACGTTCATCAGCGGGCCCAGCGCCACCAGCGACATCGAGCTGGACCGCGTCGAGGGCGTGCACGGCCCGCGTCGGCTGGACGTGGTCGTCCTCGGCTGAACCGGGTCCCCCGGACCTGCGGGTGGGTGGGCGAGCCCCATCGTCGCCGAACCGCGCTGCGGCTCCACCGTCGTGTCGGTCCCGACGAGTTCCGGGGGACGAGCCCGGGCACGCCCCGGTCGTCGGCCTGGTTCCGCCACGCGACGCCCCGGTCGCGCAGTCAGCGCTGAGCCGAGGTGGCGACCATCTCGACCGCGAACACCGCCAGGACACTGCCCGTCACCACCCGCTGAACCCTCAGGGCACGTGGGCGCGCCTGCAGCCAGCTCGAGATCCCGGCTGCACCCAGCACGACGGCACCGTTGACGGTGACCGCGACGACGATCTGCACCGCCCCCAGCTGCAGGAACTGCCGCCACGTCGGCCCGGCGCCGGCCGTCACGAACTGCGGGAGCAGCGCGGCGTACATCAGCGCGATCTTGGGGTTCAGCAGGTTCGTGGTCAGCCCCGTGAGGAACAACCGTCGCCCGGAGTGCGGGGCCAGCCGGCGAGGGGTGAACGGTGAGGCGTCACCGGGGCGCAGCACGCCCCGGGCCAGGTGGAGCAGGTAGCAGGCACCAGCGACCTCGACCACGTCGAGAGCCGCCGGCACCGCGGCGAACGCCGCCGACAACCCGGACGAAGTTGCGACCAGGTAGACCACGAACCCCGCCGTGACACCCGCCAGGGAGATCAGCCCGGCTCGCCGGCCCTGCGCGATGGATCGCGAGGCCAGGTGGACCATGTTCGGGCCCGGGGTCAGGACCACACCCAGAGCGACCACGACCACCCCGGCCGCCGCCGACCACGACACCACGACACCCCTCCCAGGACTTCTCGGCGATCGCCCACGACCTCATCCGCTCACCACGGGGCTGCGTGAGGCCGCCTGCAGCTTCACGCAGCACGATCACCGATGTCCATCGCACAATGACGGGAGGAAACGTGAAGCAGAGCAGCACGGAGGCGGTCGTGGACGAACTGGCGTGCCTGCGCGCACTGCAAGCGGTGCGTGCCCACGGCACCGTCACCGCCGCGGCCGGCGTGCTGCACCTGAGCCCCTCGGCGCTCAGCCAGCAGATCAAGCGCCTGGAACGGGCCAGCGGCCGCACCCTGACCGTCGCCAGCGGTCGCCGCGTCGTGCTGACACCTTCGGCCCACGCCCTGCTGGAGGCCGCGCTGCCCTTGGCCGACCAGCTCGACCGCGTCCTCACCGACCCCGGCCCGGGCGAGGTCGGCCGGCAGCAGGCCCAGGTCGTCGGGCACGTGCGCGTCGCCGCGTTCACCACGGCACTGCGCGCGCACGTCGTGAGCGTCCTGGCGGGCCTGCGCCGGACGCAACCCGGTCTGACCTGGTCCCTGCTGGAAGTGGACCCCGACCGGGCCCTGCCGGCCCTGACCGCCGGTGCCGTCGACGTCGCCGTCGTGCACCACTGGCGGGACCGCCCCGCTCCCGTGCACCTCGGTCTCACGATCAGCGGTGCGCACCACGACCCCGCCGACGTCGTCTGCCGCCGTGACGACCCCCTCGCAGGAACCTCCTCGAACGCCGGTGGGGACGACTCCCCCGGCGTGGAGCAGCTGGCGACGCGCGGCTGGGTCTCGACCGGAACCGGGACGGTCTGTCACGACTGGCTGCTGCACATGTTCGCCCGGCACCACCGCCGACCCGACATCGTCGCCGAGGTCCCCGACTTCACCCTCCACCTGGAGCTCGTCCGCCACGGTCTCGCCCTGGCCCTCGTCCCCCGCATGGGGCGACCGCCGCTGCACGAGGAGCTGACCACCCTCGCCCTGCGTGACGCTCCCGCCCGCGTCGTCGGCGTCGCCACCAGGAGCAACCAGGACGACGACCCGGCCATCAGCCTGCTGCGCGCTGCCCTGCTCCGAGCCCTGGACTGATCGGGGCCACCGGAGCGGGCAGGACCCAGCACCCGCGGACCCGACGCGACCCCGCACGACCGCCACAGCGCGTCCGTGCGAGCAGCCAGGCAGTCGCGCGAGCCCCGCCCTCCGGGAACTCGGCACGGACCTCGGCAGCGCCGCCCAGCGGCCTGCCTGACGGCCGGCTGTGAACCCCGCGTGAGGTCGCCGTCGAAGGACCGGATCAGGGGTTCGGGCGCCGATGGATCCGTACGCTCGACCAGGAGGAACCCGCGCGGAGCGGGCTCGGTGAACAGGGGATGGGCAGATGCAGTTGACTCGACGTGCCGCTCTCGCGGGAGCAGCAGGTGCCGGTGCGGTCGGCGTGATGGGGCTGGCGGCGTGCGAGTCGAACGACTCGTCGTCGAGCAGTTCGCCGGCCACGGACACCAGCGCCCTGGCGCTGAGCAGCACGACCTGGAACTACGACGCCACCAACGACGTCTACTACCAGCTCGGCAAGACCTACGTGGCCACTCCCGCCGCCGCCGACTACGAGACGCTCGGCGTGTACGTACCCGGCGAGTACTTCACCGCCACCGCCAACAGCGACGGTACCTACACCACCACGATCAGCACCAGTGGATCGGTCGGGAACCACACCGCCGCCACCGCACCCATCGTCTTCCCGGTCAACACCCCGGGCTACTCCGCGCAGAAGCCCCCGACGGAGTACAGCTACGACGACGCCTCGTCCTACCTCGAGGCCGGTTTCGTGTACGTGCTCGCCGGGGTTCGCGGCAAGGACAGCAACACCGACAGCTACACCGGCAACGCACCGTGGGGCGTCACCGACCTGAAGGCGGCCGTCCGGTACGTGCGCTACAACGCCGACGTGATCCCCGGCGACAAGGGCGGCATGTTCGTCTTCGGGCACAGCGGCGGTGGCGCGCAGAGCGCGATCGTGGGCGCCTCCGGCGACTCCGAGCTGTACACGCCCTACCTGGAATCGCTGGGGGCGGCGATGAGCACCGCCGACGGTGAGGCCATCAGCGACGCGATCGCCGGCGCCATGTGCTGGTGCCCCATCACCAGCCTGGACTACGCCAACGCCGCCTACGAGTGGAACATGGGCCAGTTCGCCTCCACGGACACCCGCGCCCCGGGCACCTGGACGGCCGCCTTCTCCAGCGACCTGGCCGACGCGTTCGCCACCCACCTGAACGACCTCGGCCTCGAGGACGAGTCCGGTCAGGTCCTCACCCTCACCCGCTCCCCCAGCGGCCGGTACCTCGCCGGCAGCTACTACGACCACGTGCTGGCCGCGGTCGACACCTCGCTGAACCGCTTCCTGTCCTACACCACCTTCCCCTACACGCCCTCGAACTCCTTCACGGCCGGCTTCTCCGGAGGATCTGTCAGCGGGAACATGCCCACCGACCCGCCCACCGACCCGCCCACCGACCCGCCCAGCGGCACGCCCACCGTGCCCGGCGGGAACTCGTCGCAGACCTCCACGACGTACCAGAGCGTCGAGGAGTACATCGCCCACCTGAACACCGACTCCACCTGGGTCCAGTACGACGCGGCGAGCGGCACGGCGAAGGTCGTGAGCCTCGAGGGCTTCGTCAAGAGCCAGAAGCCCCCCACCAAGGCCGTCGGCGCCTTCGACGGCGTGGACCGCAGCGCCACCGAGAACGTCGTCCTCGGCCTGGGAGCGGAAGGGTTGCACTTCGCCCCCGTCTCCCACGACGTGATCGCCGCCGGCCAGGAGGAGTACGCCGACTTGTCCGGCTGGGACTCCACCTACGGCGCCTCGGAGTACGAGCTGGACTTCGAGGAGACCGACAGCACCGGCCAGGACGTCACCTCCCGCCTGGGCATGTACGACCCGATGTACTTCCTCAGCGACCACTACGACGGGTACGGGAGCAGCACGGTGGCGCCGCACTGGCGCATCCGCACCGGCATCCAGCAGGGCGACACGGCGAGCACGGTGGAGATCAACCTCGCCGCTGCGCTGCGCAACCACGGCAGGACGGTCGACTTCGCCACCGTCTGGGGCGAGGGCCACACCCCCGCGGAGGAGACCGGCGAGGCAGCGGACGGCTTCATCGCCTGGGTGCAGGAGAGCCTCGCCTGAAACTGCGGCGGTCAGGCCCGGAGCACCGGGCGCGTCACGGTGTCCAGTGGTGCCACGGCGCCCACCCGAGGGTTCCGCTCCCCCGGGTCGAGCCGCGGTCCGCCCGCTCTCGAATCCGAGGACCCCGGTCCAGGGGTGGTGCGGGGCAGCGCCCTCCACCAGCCGTCCGGTGGGTAGGTTGCAGTCCGTGAGCACGACCGCACGTGAGCGCCTGCGTCGACCGGGCACCGCCGTGGACGCGGCACGGTCCGAGGGCCCCTCGTCGACGGAGCGGGCCCCGTGAAGAAGTGGCTGCTGCTGGCAGGCGCCGTCCTCAGCGAGGTCAGCGGTTCGCTGTCCTTGAAGGCCGCACTGGACCACCCGGGCTGGTACGTCCCGGTGGCCGTCGGCTACGTCGCCTCCTTCCTGTTCCTGTCCGCCGTGCTGCGCACCGGCATGGCCCTGGGCGTGGCCTACGGCATCTGGGCCGCCGCCGGCGTGGCCTTGACCGCCACCCTGGGCGCCGTCCTGTTCGGCGAGGCGCTGACCGCGCTGACGCTGCTGGGCATCCTGCTGATCATCGGCGGGGTCCTGCTGGTGGAGCTGGGCTCGCAGCGAGGCCGTGAGCACGAGGCACGGGGGGCGGAGCCCTGACGGCTTACGTCTTCCTGGCCCTGGCCATCCTCAGCGAGGTCAGCGCCACCGTGTCGCTGCGCATGGCCACCCACGGCCCCAGGACCTGGTACAGCGGCGTCGTCGTCGGCTACCTGGCCGCCTTCACGCTGCTGTCCCTGGCCCTGGCCGGCGGCCTGGGCATCGGCATCGCCTACGGCATCTGGGCCGCCGGCGGTGTGGCGCTGACCGCCGTCCTGAGCAGGGTCCTCTTCCACGAGGCGTTCAACCGCACCACGGCGGCAGGGATCGCCCTGATCATCGCCGGGGTCCTGCTCGTCGAGCTCGGTGCGGCCCACTGACCCGGGGAGCGTCCCGGCACTCCTCCCCCGCCGCCGGGAAGGAGGTCCGGAGGGGCGTCCTGCTCGGGGCCGTCCCCCGGGGGGTGACCGCCGGGCCGGCTCCGACGACGCTGCGCGCCGCTCGGAACCCCGGCGCGCTCAGAGCCCCAGCGTGCTGAGGCCCGCGTGGTCGGCGGGGCGGGGCGCGGCGCGGTCCCAGAGGAACAGCCGCTCGGACTCCTCGATCGCGATGTCGTTGATGCTCGCGTGACGCTCGGCCATGAGCCCGTCGTCGTCGAACAGCCAGTTCTCGTTCCCGTGGGACCGGAACCACCGGCCTCCCGCGTCCCGCCACTCGTAGGCGAACCGCACCGCGATGCGCGCACCGTCGAAGGCCCACAGCTCCTTGATCAAGCGGTACTCCTGCTCCTGCCGCCACTTCGCGGTCAGGAACCCCACGATCTCCTCCCGGCCGGTCACGAAGGTCGACCGGTTGCGCCACCGGCTGTCCTCGGTGTACGCCTGCGAGACCCGCTCGGGATCACGCGTGTTCCACGCGTCCTCCGCCGCACGGACCTTCTGGATCGCGGATTCACGGGTGAACGGGGGGAGGGGCGGACGAGCCACGGGAGCGTCTCCTCTGCTGTGCGTGCACCGGACGGTACGAGCATGGACCGTCCGGCCGCCCGCGCGCCGCTCGGCGTGCACGTCCGGTGAGCATGCGCTGGAATGAGCCAGGTGCAGCTATGGGCGACTGCCGCCGAGTCCGTGACCATCGAGGGCGACGACGTCATCCTGTGCGCCGAGGGGCGCACCGAGGTCTACGACCTCGACTACGTGCGGATGCTCGTCCCCTACCTCGTCGGGGAGCGCGACGTGCCGGCGATGAGGCTGGTGCACTTCCGCCCCGGCATGAAGCCCTGGATCTGCCTCAGCGTCATCGACGACGACGGGTCCGAGCCGGACCTGTCCGGCGTGGCGATCTACTCCGGTCTGGGGACCCACCGCGAGATGGGGCTGCACCTGAGCAGGCCCGAGGCGTGGCGCCTGGCGGAGATGCTGCAGCACTCCCTGCAGGAGCTGGACGAGGGGGAGCAGGACCGGGCGGCCTGAGGGGCCGCGGGCCCTCAAGGGACGGGGCCGGCGTGCCGATGGCAACGCCGTGACCTCCCCGGACGCCCTCCTGACCGGCGGCCCCTACCGCCTGGTGACCCGCAGCGACTTCGACGGGCTCGTGTGCGCGGTGCTGCTGCGTCAGCTGGACCTGGTCGACGAGATCACGTTCGTGCACCCCAAGGACGTGCAGGACGGCACCGTGGAGATCACGGGTCGGGACGTCCTGACGAACCTGCCGTTCGACGCGCGAGCCCACGTCGTCTTCGACCACCACCACTCCGAGACGCTGCGCGGCGGTGGGGCGGCCAACCACGTCATCGACGCCGACGCCCCCTCCGCGGCGCGCGTCGTGTTCGACTTCTTCGGTGGCGCCGAGCGCTTCCCGAGGATCTCCGACGAGCTGATGCGCGCGGTGGACCAGGCGGACTCCGCCGCCTACGAGGTCTCCGAGGTCCTGGACCCGTCGGGCTGGACGTTGCTGAACTTCCTCATGGACAGCCGCACCGGCCTGGGCCGCTTCCGCGACTTCCGCATCTCGAACTACCAGCTGATGATGCAGCTCATCGAGCACTGCACGACGTACCAGGACGTCGACGAGATCCTCGCGCTGCCGGACGTCGCCGAGCGCGTGGAGCTGTACCGCTCGCAGGCGGAGCCGTTCCGCGCGCAGCTGGAGCGGGTCACCACGGTGCACGGCGACGTGGCGGTGCTGGACCTGCGCGAGGAGGAGGTCATCCACGCGGGCAACCGCTTCCTGGTGTACGCGCTGTTCCCGGCCGCGCGCGTGTCGATCCACGTCATGTGGGGCCGGGAGAAGCTGAACACCGTGTTCGCGATCGGCAAGTCCATCGTGGACCGCACTTCCCCGGCGGACGTCGGCGCGGTGTGCCTGGCGCACGGCGGCGGCGGTCACGTGGCGGCCGGCACCTGCCAGGTGCCGCACGAGGAGGCGGCCACCGTGCTGCCGGAGCTCGTCGCGGCGCTGCGCGCCGAGCGCTGAGGCGGGCCCGGGGCGGACCCCCGGCGGGCGCCGGGACCTACACTCCGGGCGCAGATCAGGAGGTGGTCCATGGCGCGCACCCGGCGCGACGACGCGGACGGCGCGGCCCCTGCCGCGGGCGGCGCCGCCGAGGAGGAGGCCGCCGGCCGAGGGCCGGTGAAGTCCGCCGAGCGGACGGTCCGCATCCTGCAGGAGCTGGCGAGGCCGCCGTACACGTTCACGGTGGCGCAGCTGCAGGAGCGCACCGGGTACCCCCGCTCGAGCCTGCACGCGCTGCTGCGCACCCTCGTGGACCTGCACTGGATCGAGCCGCCCACGCCGGGCGGCGGGTACGGCATCGGCGCGCAGGCGCTGCTGACGGGCACCGCCTACCTGGACCGCGACCCGGCGCTGGCACCGGCGACCGCGTGCATCGAGGCGGTGCGCGACGAGACCGGCTGCACCACGCACGTGGCGCGCCTGGACCGCGGCAACGTGGTGTACCTGGCGACGCGCGAAGCCTCGGACGCGCACCGCGCGCACTCGCGGGTGGGGCGCTACCTGCCCGCGCACGCCACCGCGCTGGGCAAGGCGCTGCTGTCGGAGCGCACGGACGCGGAGCTGGACGAGCTGCTGCCGGGGCCGGACCTGCCGGCGCTGACCGAGCGGACCGTGCGCACCCGCGAGGAGCTGCAGGTGGAGCTGTCCGCGGCCCGCGAGCGCGGCTGGGCGCTGGAGCGCGGGCAGAACGTGGTGGACACGGTGTGCGTGGGTGTCCGCCTGGAGTACCGCATCCCGGCGACCGACGCGATCAGCTGCAGCATGCCGGCGCACCTGGCGAGCGACGAGGAGGTCGAACGGGTGGCCGCGGTGCTGGTGCGCCGGGCCGCGGAGCTGGCGCGGGAGCTGAGGGCAGCCGGGATCCGCTGAGGGCTCCACGTCGGTGGTTCACGTCCACGTCCGTGGACTCGCTGGGTCGGGTGTGGCAGGCTCACCGCGGGCCGTTCCCGCGCCTGCCGCCGACGCCGCCGATGCCGAAGGACGCCATGACCGCCACCGAACCCCTGACCGCCCCCTCCGCCGCCCCCGGCGGGCGCCCGGCGAACCGCATCACCCGCGTCGACGTCACCCCCGTCGCGTTCCGCGACCTGCCGCTGCTGAACAACGTGGGGGTCCACGAGCCGTTCGCGCTGCGCACGGTCGTGGAGGTGCACACCGAGGACGGCACCGGCCTGGGCGAGACGTACGGCGACGCCGCCCACCTGGCGCGGGTGCGTGCCGCGGCCGCCGGCCTGGTCGGCGCCGACGTGTTCGACCTCAACGGGCTGGCCGGGCGCGTGGCCGCCACCCTGGCGCGCGACACCACCACCGGCGGGCACGGCATGGGCGGGCAGGTCACCACCTCCAGCACCCTGAACCGCGTCCTGTCACCGTTCGAGGTCGCCGCGCTGGACGTCCAGGGCCGGCTGCTGGGCCGCCCCGTCAGCGACCTGCTCGGCGGCGCGGTCCGCGAGGCCGTCCCCTACAGCGCCTACCTGTTCTACAAGTGGGAGGCGCACCCGGGGACGCGCGGCGACGGCGGCGGCGACGACTGGGGCGCGGCGCTGGACCCCGAGGGCCTGGTGCGCCAGGCACGTCGCATGGTCGACGACTTCGGGTTCACCGCCGTCAAGCTCAAGGGCGGGGTCTTCCCGCCGGAGCAGGAGGTCGAGGCGGTCCGCGCGCTGCGGGCGGAGTTCCCGGACCTGCCGCTGCGGCTGGACCCGAACGGGGCGTGGACCGTGGACACCTCCGTGCGCGTGGCCGAAGCCCTCGAGGGCGTCGTGGAGTACCTGGAGGACCCCACGCCGAGCATCGAGGGCATGGCCGCGGTGCACCGGCGCACCGACGTGCCGCTGGCGACGAACATGTGCGTCGTCGCGTTCGAGCACCTGGCCCCCGCGGTGCGCGCCGACGCCGTACAGGTGGTGCTGTCCGACCACCACTTCTGGGGCGGGCTGCGCCGTTCGCAGGACCTGGCGCGCATCTGCGAGGTGTTCGGCATGGGCCTGTCCATGCACTCCAACTCCCACCTGGGCATCAGCCTGGCGGCGATGACCCACCTGGCCGCCGCCACGCCGAACCTGGACTACGCCTGCGACACGCACTGGCCGTGGAAGCTGGCCGCGGACGACGTCGTGGTGCCCGGGGCGCTGGGTTTCGCGGACGGTTCCGTGCGGGTCCCCACCACCCCCGGCCTCGGGGTGGAGCTGGACCGCGACGCGCTGGCCCGCCTGCACGAGCAGTACCTGCGCTGCGGCCTGCGCGACCGCGACGACACCGGCTACATGCGCACCGTCGACCCGTCGTTCAGCCCGAACACCGCCCGCTGGTGAGGCGGGGCGGCCGCGGACCTCACCGCGGCCGCCCCCGCGGCACCCACGCCGCCAGCCCCGCCGCCGCCGCGACCGCCAGCACCGCGACCCCGCCGCTGGCCACGGCCAGGGTGGCCGCCCCCGCCGCCGCACCCACCAGCACGGGCCCGGCGGCCACACCGGTGTCGGTGACCAGCCGCCAGGCGCCGAGGAACCGCGCCCGTTGCCCCGGCGGGGCGGCGTCGGCGCCCAGCGTCATCACCAGCCCGGCCCCCATCCCGTTGCCCAGCCCCATGAGCGCGCCCACCAGGGCCACGCCCGCACCCGTGTGCGCCAGCGGCAGCAGCGCGTGGGCACCGCCCAGCACCAGCATCGAGGGCACCCCCACGACCCGGCGGCCGAAGCGGTCCATCACCGCACCGGCCGGGTAGAACAGCGCCGTGTCCACCGCCCCGGACAGGCCGACCACGAGGCTGGTGGCGGTGGCGTCCAGCCCGGTCTGCTCGCACCACAGCGGCAGGACCGTCTGCCGGGACTGCCGCACGGCCTGCACCGCCAGCGCCGCCGCACCCAGCGTCGACAGCACCCGGGCCTGCTCGCGCAGCACGGCGAGGACACCGCCCCGGACCGCGGGCGGCGCGCCGGCCGGGAGCCCGGGCGGGGCGGGGTCGGGCAGGGCGAGCACGACGACGGCCGCGGCGAGCACCACCAGACCCGCGACCGCGTAGGCGCCGGCGCGGCCGAGCAGGGCGGTGCCGGCGGCCCCGGCGAACGGACCGGCGAACAGGCCGATGCGCCCCACCCCGCCGAGGGTGGACAGGGCCCGGGCGCGCAGGTGCACCGGTGCGGCGGCCGTCAGGTACGACTGCCGCGCCAGGCCCCACACCCCCGCGGCAACGCCCAGCGCGAGCGCGGACAGCGCCAGCACGGCCACCGAGCGGGCCGCCGCGGCACCGGCGAGGGCCGCGGCGGAGACGGCCGCGGCGGAGAGCATGGCCCGGCGCTCGCCGGCGCGGGCGGTCAGCACCCCGGCGGGCAGCGCGCCGGCGACCTGCCCGACGCCCAGCAGGGCCACGACGAGCGCGGCCGCGGCGACGGGGGCCCCCACGGCCCGCGCGGTCAGCGGCAGGATCGGCAGGACGGCGCCCTGACTGGTGCTGAAGAGGGCCGCCGGGGCGTAGACGGCGGCCAGCGAGCGCCAGGAGCGGTCCCAGCCGGGGCTAGCCAGCGCCGGCCCGCCGCGGGGCGGGCACCGGGTCCTGCACGGAGTCGCTCACGGCGTCACCCTGCCGCACGGGCCCGCGCCGCGCCCGCGCGGCTCACCCCGCGACGACCTCGTCGAGGTTCAGCACCCCCAGGACGTGGCGCAGGAAGGGCCGCACCCGGCGCAGGCGCAGCTCGCCGCCGATCGCGCGCAGCCGGCGGCGGGCGGCCAGGACGGCGTCGATGCCGCACACGTCGCAGAAGACGACCTCGGCCAGGTCGAGCTCGAGGTCGGTGCGGCCGCGCCGCGCCGCGCGGTCGACCGCGCCGAGCAGGAGGTCGGTGGTGGACGCTTCCAGCTCGCCACGGGCCCGCAGCACGGCGCTGCCGGGCGCGGGACCGTCGTGCAGGAGGAACTCCAGGCGGGCCGCGGCGGTGTCGGCGGTGTCGTGGTCGCAAGGCCGCTCGGCGGTCGCGGGCGGGACCTCGGCGTGGAGGGGAAGGGTCACGGGACACCCCCGGTGCTGGGGAGGACGGGCTCGGCACGAGCCCCGGCGCCTCACGGAGGCTGCTGGTACAACCCGCCCCCACCGTAGACCGCGGCCCGGCGCCGCGTCGATCCCCTTCGAGCGGGTGACGCGATCGGGTGACGGCGCCCGCTGGTCGAACAGACGTTCCCCCGAGCACGGGGCGAGGCCGTCCCCGACGTGGTCGACGGACTCCCCGGGCCGCTCCGCGACGGAGCACTCGCGCCGTTGTCCGGCTGGTGTCGACGCAGGCGACGCCTGGGCGGGAGCACCTCGTGGCTCGGTGGCGCCGCAGCGCGAAGGCCAGCCCGACCGGTGCTGGACCGCTCTGCCGGCGGCGCGGTCACGGCGATGACCGAGTCGTTGCAGACCGGCGCTCACGGCGCCACAATGGCGCCGTGCCCAGCGTTCAGATCAAGGACGTCCCCGCCGAGACGCACGCCGTCCTGCGACGACGTGCTGCCCTGGCACACCAGTCCCTGCAGGAGTACCTCCTCGCCAAACTGGTCGAGGAAGCCAGCACCCCCTCCCTCGATGAAGTGCTCGAACGGGCTGGCGGACGAGCCGGCGGCAGCTTGTCCTTCCGCGACGCGGTGGAGGCGGTGCACGACGACCGTGACCGTCGTTCGTGATCGTCGTCGATGCCAGCGTCCTGGCCCCCGCGCTGGCCGATGACGGCCCCGACGGCGACCGAGCCCGCGACCGGCTGCGCGCAGAAGTCCTCACCGCCCCTGAAGTGATCGACCTCGAGGTGGCCTCGGTCCTGCGTCGCGCCGCAGCGGGCGGTCGCCTGCCGGACCGCCGCGCCGACCTGGCGTTGAACGACCTCGTCGACCTGCCCCTGCGCCGAGCCGGTCATCGGGCGCTGCTGCGTCGCTGCTGGGAACTGCGGCACACCGTCACCAGCTACGACGCCGCGTACGTCGCACTGGCTGAAGCCCTCGACGTCGTCCTGGTCACCGCCGATGCCCGACTGTCCCGGGCACCGGGCATCACCTGCGAGGTGGAGGTGATGAGCTGAACGTCCCCACGTGGCGCCTTCCGAGCGCGTCCAAGACCGCTGACGACCGCACGGACTCGTCGACGAGCGAGCACCGGTCATCCGGGGCGGGAGCGTCGCTCACCGCCCTGGACCGAGGAGGCGGACGAGGAGGAGGGTGCACGGACGAGCGCTCAGCGCGTACCGGCTCGATCGGAGGAGTGGACATCGTGAGTGGACACCAGGCGGTCGAGCGCACCGACGCGCAGGACCCGCGCGACCCCAGGCAGCGCTACCGCGCCCTGCCCGAGCCGACCCGCCTCGCCGACGTGGTCGAGACCCAGGAGTCCCAGCCCGTCCCCGACCCCACGGCAGGTCGCGACCCCGAGCGGGACTTCATGCTCCGCTACGCGTGAGAGGGCGGGCGCAACTCCCGACGACGCGCGTGACGCCGACGGCCGCTCTCACCGCCGTCGCGACCCCACATGCCGAAGCGCGCCTGGTCGTGACGAGGCTCGAGCCCGGCGGTCGGCAGGGGGCAGGGGGCGGGAGTGGAGCCTGCACCGACGAGAGACCGGCCTACCGCTCGAAGCCCGCGCCGGCGGCGCTCCACGCCTCCTGCAGCGGTCGGTAGTCCAGGACGACGATGCCCTCCTCCTCGAGCACCTCGCGCGCCCGGGGCGAGAGGAGGAAGTCGTGGCCGGAGCGGCGCACCGCCCACCCCAGGTCGGCCTCGGCCGCCGTCTCCGGTCCCACCGCCGGGCGCACCGCCCACTCGCTCAGACCCGTCGGCAGCTCCCGCAGCAGCTGCAGGTACCGCTCGGCCTTGCCGTCGACGTCGAGGGCGAAGCTGTCGACGAAGTCGTGGTCGAGCACCGGCAGCCCGCGCCGGCGCGCGGCGCTGCGCGCCGGCTCCAGCCACACCCTCGCGGCCATGCCGTGCTCGGCAGCCAGCGCCAGCGTCAGCTCCAGGACGTCGGCGCGCCCGCCGTCGGCCAGCACGTGCCAGTCCAGGTGCGTGGGGGTCAGTCCGGCGCGGGCGACCACGTCGAGCTGCGCGCGCAGCTCCCGCTCGACGTCCTCGAGGCGGGCGCGCTCAGCAGTTCGGGCACGGCCGCACTGGTGCGGAACAAGCCCTCCTCGTCGACCAGGGACGGCACCTGCTGCGGTGCGCTGATCGGTGCCCACCGGTGGGCTGGGCCGTCGCGGGTGAGGGTCAGGTGGATGCCGAAGGGCACCTCGGGCGCAGCGCGCAGCAGCCGCAGCGCCTCGCCGGCCGCCGGGCAGGGCACCATCAGGCTGGCCGAACTGGCCACCCCCTGGCGCACCGCGGCCAGGATCGCGGTGTTGATCGAGGGGTGCATGCCCAGGTCGTCGCAGTCGAGGATCAGGACGCGGGCGTTGGCGGGCAGGCCCAGCAGCTGCACCGATGAGGACGTCGACGAGGAGTCGGGATGGTCCACGGCTACGGGCGTCGCTCCGGTGCGGTTCACGGCTCCCGACAGCACTACGACACGGACCCATCGTCAAACGACTTACCGCTCACTGCGCAGACTCCTCCTGCCAGCGGTCTGCTGCGGCACCGTGTGCGGTGTCAGCAGCACCAGGCTGCTGGTGCACCTGGGCCCACCGGATCACCGCCCAACTTACGCTGACCTTCGAGGTCCTGGATGAGCACGACGCGGTCCGGTGGCCCCAGGACGGGAGTGACTGGCGACAGGGCTGCGCGCCACAGAGCGCCGATCAGTGAGCGACCGGCTTCCACGTCCTGAGACCACCAGGTGCTGACCTGCTGCTGCAACGGCAAGGGAGCACCATGAGTGTCGAACAGATCCACCGAGCTCGTACAGAGGCAGCCACTGATCCCCCCGCGCCGACCGCGGGGATCGACTGGGCCAGCACCGACCACGCCGTCGCCATCGTCGACGCCCACGGCATCCAGATCCTGCGGGAGATGGTCGAGCACACCGCCGCCGGCCTGAACCGCATGATGCGGCTGTTGACCCGCGCCGGTGTCCGCGAAGTCGCCCTCGAACGCGGCGACGGGCCCGTCGTCGACACCCTGCTCGAGGCGGGGTTCACCGTCTTCGTCATCGCCTCGAACCAGGTCAAGAACCTGCGCCAGCGCTACGGCGCGGCGGGCAACAAGGACGACCACTTCGACGCCTACGTCCTGGCTGACACCGTCCGCACCGACCGCCGCAGGCTGAACCCGCTCACGCTGGATTCACCGGCCACCGTGACGCTGCGGATGACCGTCCGCGCCCGCAAGGACCTCGTCGCGGCCCGCATCGCGATGGCCAATCAGCTACGGGCCCAGCTGGAGCACGTCCTGCCTGGGGCGATCAAGCTGTTCCGCGACATCGACTCCGCCATCACGTTGGCGTTCCTGACCCGCTTCCCCACCCAGACCAAGGTCGACTGGCTCACTCCGAAACGACTGGAGAACTGGCTGCGCACCCAGCACCACCCCCACCCCGCCCGCACTGAACGCCTCCACGCCCACCTGACCGCCGCGACCCGCGGAACCGTCGGGGACCAGGCCGAGACCCGCGCGCACGTCACCGCTGCTCTTGTCGCCGGTCTGACTACCCTGCGGGCTCAGATCAAGGCTCTGGAAGAGCAGATCGAGACCCAGCTGCTCGCTCACCCCGACGCGGTGGTGTTCACGTCCCTGCCCCAGGCCGGCATCGTCCGCGCAGCCCGGCTCCTGGCCGAAATCGGCGACTGTCGCAGCCGCTACCCCACCCCGGAATCGCTGACCGGCCTCGCCGGAGCGACACCCTCGACGCGGCAGTCCGGCAAGGTCAAGATCGTCAGCTTCCGCTGGGCGGTCGACAAGGAACTGCGAGGCGCGGTGATGGACTTCGCCGGGGACTCCCACCACGCCAACGCCTGGGCCGCTGACCTCCACCGCAGAGCCCGAGCCCACGCCCGAGCCCGCGGCCACGATCACCCGCACGCCACTCGCGTCCTCGCCCGGGCTTGGCTGCACGTGATCTGGCGCTGTTGGCAGGACGGCGCCGCCTACGACCCTGCTCAGCACCGGGCTCTGCAGACCGTTCTCGCGGCGGCTGCTTGACACAGGGCTACTCATCCCGCGACCAGCGGGTGTCACTGCCGTCAAAGTGGCCCCAAAGGAGCAGGCAGCAGCTAGGACACGACTGGCCCAGCCAGGGCAGCGGATGTCCCGCGGAGGATCGCCACTTGGGACCCTTGCGGTTGCACGCGTCGAAGAGCGGTCGAGCTTCAGTCAGAGGTCTTGGGCAATCTCCCACAGCAGGCCGCCTGGAGAGCTGAAGGCGGCAGTGCGCTTGCCCCAGGGACGATCGAGGGGTCCGTTGAGCAGTGCGACTCCGCGGCGGGCCAGCTCGGCGCAGGCCGCATCGACGTCGTCGACCCAGAGGGTCAGCAGTGCCTGCACCTGGGGGGTGACCGGGCTGGAGGCCGCGGGGGCGACCAGCTCATCGGCCGCCTCGATCGACAGCAGGTTCAGCGCCGTGCTCCCGAGCATCAGCACCACCGAGTCCGCGTCGGCGAAGGCGAGAGGCATCCCGAGGACGTCGCGGTGGAAGGTCGCCTCGGCATCGACGTCACTGACGAACACGGTCAGGGCGCCGAGGGCCTCGGTACCGGGAAGGGGGTCGTTCATGAGGGCTCCTCCTGAGGGGACCGGCCACCGAGGTCGGTGTCGCTGAAGTCGGTCATGACGAGGTGTTGGTGGCCGTCGAGGAGTTCGCGGACCACGTCAAGGTGGCCGGCGTGGGCGGCGGTCTCGGCGATGACGTGCAAGACGGTGGCGCGCAGGTCCCGGTCGGGGGTCCCGGGGAAGGCCGTGAGCGGCCAGCGCGCCGAAGGCGCGTCGAGGAGTCGGGTGCGGATCACTTCGTCGCTGCGGCGGGCCTCAGCCCGGTAGCACTGGACCACGTCTTCCGCCGTCCTGTCCTGGGGGACTCGCCAGACTGCGTCGTCGGTGGGCAGGGCGAGCCGCTCACCTGCGACCACGACGCGGAACCAGAAGCGCTCGACGTCGATGGTCAGGTGGTTCACCAGGCCCAGTGGCGTCCATCCCGAGGGCAGGACGGACCGGCGCAGATCGGCCTCGGACAGTCCGTCAAGAGCAAGCAGAAGGTGGGTGCGCTGGTCATCCAGGCACGACAGCAGTGCGTCGTGCTCCGGCTCGGGGGTCCTGTGCATGGTGACAAGACTGCTGCAACGCTCCTCAGTCATCGCTGACGTCGCCCGCGTGCGTAACGTTCTCCGTTACGCGCACCAGGACGGGCTCTGGGCCTCGTTCACGCTCATCCCGCCCTCCGGGCGCGATCAAGGGCGGCGGCGGACGTGCCCCGCCGGCGTTGGCCGGGCCGAGACGACTACACGCCGAGGCTGCGATCGACCTCTGCCTCGGGCCAGACAGGGATCGGTTCTAGGTGCTCGCGCATGTGGGCCACATCGTCGGGAGTGAGGCCACCGGAGCCGTCCACGTCGGCGTGGTCGCTGTCGAAGCGCCCGAGGGACCAGGCGATGCGGCAGGGGCCGTTGTGATCGTCGGGGGCTGCGCACAACGCCTCACCGATCACCGTCTGCAGCCGCTCGATCTGCGCAGGCGTGGCGAGGACGTCCACGTAGAGCCGGAACGGACGCCGTCGATCATCGACGGGCTGCAGGTCGAGGTCGCCACTCACCCGGGTGACCGTAGCCGCGCACTCGCGCGATCGACCTCCCGTTTCCGAGGATGAACGTCCGCACATCCCGCGTTCCGCGCTGCGCTCGGTCGTAGCGCCACCTGGGCTCATCGCAACCGTCGACGGCTCACCACAGCAGCGCGTCAAGGACTCCTCACGTCGAGCAGCGCGTTCAGTCCTCGGTAGTCGTCGAGGTTCGAGGTGATGAGCGGAAGATCGTGCGCCCGAGCGGTCGCGGCGATCATCAGGTCCACACGTCGAGGCCGGGGCTTGCGGCCGATCGCCACCACGGCCGCGTCGATGTCGTGGTAGGCGTCCAGGACTCGGATGGACACGGGAAAGGGGTCGAAGACCGCTGCGGCGACGTCGTAGCGCCGCTGTCGCGCCGCCCGCACCTCAGGGTCAGCGGCGCTGTTGATCCCGCCGGCCAACTCGAACATCGTCAGGATGGAGATGGAGGCGCCTTCGACGACGATTCCGTCGATCAGGACGTTGCTGTCGATGAGCACGGCCACGGGCGAGGTTCACGGCTCCTGGCGGCGAGCCGCACGGGTGTAGGGGTCGTCCAGTTCGTCGTCGAAGGCATCCCTGATGTCCTGCTTCCAGGCGTCGGCCTGCTCGGTGCTCAGGGGGGCGTCGGCATAGAGGGCTCGCAGGGCGTCGGCGCTGACGAATCGCTGGGGCTTGGCCGGAGGTGGGCTCATCCGCAGGATGCCGAAGCTCTCGCCGTTGATGGTGACTTCGAACTCCTCACCGTCACGCAGCTCGCGCAGGATCTTGCCGCTGTCGTTGCGGAGCTCGCGCTGGCTGATCGTCCTCATGCAACCACCGTAGCAGTGCTTTGCTACGGCGAAGGGTGCACGTGGTGGGTCTACCACTCATCCCGCCGTCCGCGCGGACTGCTGTCAGTAGCTGCCCTCAA
Source organism: Kineococcus esterisolvens (assembly GCF_050871405.1). NCBI lineage: Bacteria > Bacillati > Actinomycetota > Actinomycetes > Kineosporiales > Kineosporiaceae > Kineococcus > Kineococcus esterisolvens. Next base: position 452 of record NZ_JBJLRI010000059.1, on the reverse strand, counting down.
TCTTGGCCTGCACGACGAGCTCCTCATAGCCGCTCCCTGCCTCGTCGACCGCGTCTGGAGGCGCGAGGGAGATCGACCACGGGACCTCGCAGGGACCAGCATGTTCAGGCTCCGGGCACAGGACAGCCATCAAGCGCTCCTGCACCGCCTGCGCCTGCTCCAGCGACGCCCAGAGCCCGATCCGGATCTCGTACGTCCCCTTGCCGTTGACCGGGTTGGTGGGAGCCACGAGGCCAACGCTAGTAGTCCAGTGCTGTCGTTCGCTTCCTTCGACCACCACCCATCACACCGATCGACTCCACGGTCATCCCGCCCTCCGGGCGCGATCGGGCTGAACGGTGAGCGGTGCACCTGCTCCGCGGACCGGTGTTCTCGCCCGCCCCTGTCGTCCGCCCCTGTCGTCACTGACGAGGAAGCGCGCTCCGGCCACCGGCCCTGCGGTTGTGCACCCC
>NZ_JBJLRI010000058.1:0-28227 GCF_050871405.1 Kineococcus esterisolvens | reverse complement strand
GAGGCCGAGCGCGCCGCTCGAGAAGAGGCCGAGCGCGCCGCTCGAGAAGAGGCCGAGCGCGCCGCTCGAGAAGAGGCCGAGCGCGCCGCTCGAGAAGAGGCCGAGCGCGCCGCTCGAGAAGAGGCCGCTGCGGCGCAGGCTACTTCCGGTGCGCAACCCGCGGAACAGGGAACTCCGGAACCCCGGGCCGTCGAGGAAGCGACCGGAGAACCCGCTGCGCTGGAACTGCCGGCGGGACTCGGTTCGGCGGCCGACGCCGAGGGCGCCGTGAACGACTTCGTCGCCGGTCTGGGCGGGACGCACCCCAACGTCGACCAGACGCCGGTCGCGGCGGTCGACGCCGCCGTCGCCCTCGCCTACGGGCGCCTCGGCGTGAAGGCGCAGGACCCCGAGGTGCTCGAGGCCGCCATGGACCTGCTGGGTTTCCGGCGCCGCGGCGTGAAGGTCCAGCGGGCGTTCAAGGAGGCCGTGCAGCGGGCGAAGAAGAGGATGCGCGCAGCCGGGGTGAGGATCTCGTAGGCGATCGCCCTCGCGCTCCCCGGGGAGGTTGCCCGATGAGGAGGTGCTCGGCCCGGCGGACGGTTCAGGTCGCGGCCGTCCGGGGCGTACCGGGGGAGCGGCGATCGAGCAGTCGGCAGCCGACGGCCACCGCGGCCAGCCCGGCGACCACCCACCACGGCTGGGCGATGAGCACCTCCTCGACGCCCGCCAGGGGGCTGGGGACGACGCCGAGGCGCTCGAGCACCCACCCGGCGGCGGCCGCCAGCGCCACGAGCGCGCAGGCCAGGCGCAGCACGGGGTAGGCGCGGGTGCGGGAGGCCAGGTGCAGGCAGGGGAGGAGCAGGGCGACGGTCGCCAGCTGCGCCAGTTCGACACCCACGTTGAAGGCCAGCAGCGCCGGTACCGAGGTCACCCCCTGCAGGCCGAGGTCGGTGAGGATGCCGGCGAAGGCCAGTCCGTGCACCAGGCCGAAGGCGCCGGCGATGAGCACCTCCCCGCGGGGGGCCACCGGGCGGATCGCGTGGACCGCCGCCACCCCCACCGACGCGGCCACGAGCACCTCCACCGGCGTGCTGGGCAGGGACACCCACCCCAGCGCCGAGGCGATGAGCGTCAGGGAGTGCCCGGCGGTGAACGAGGTGACGACGGCGAGGACCTGCCGGGCCGTGGAAGCGGCGCCGTCGCGGCGCCGCCAGCGACCCCCCACCGCGACGAGGGGCGCCACCAGCAGCAGCGTGAGCACGAACAGCAGGTGGTCGGCGCCCTCCAGCACGTGCTGGTAGCCGTAGCCGACCATGTCCGTCAGCGCGGTGCCGGTGCCGACCCCGGTCGCGGTGTCCGTGGCGGTGCCGATCCGCAGGGTGGTGTCGGAGGCGGTCAGCACGCCGGCCGTGGAGATCGCGCCCGCCGCGTCGGTCAGGACGACCACCGCCTCGTGCCCGGCGTCGGCCTCGATGATCGCGTCGTAGGCGATCGTGAAGCTCGACGGGTCGGCGCCCGCGGTGTCCAGGGCGACGTCCACGCTGAGGGAGTCGATGCCCTCGACGGTTTCGCGCACCGGGTCCGACCACGCCTCCGCCCACGTCGTGCCGTCGGCGCCCGTGACGCTGAGGTGCTCCTCGAGGTAGGCGATGACCTCGTCGGCGTGCTCGTCGGCGTCGGCGGTGGCGCTGTCGGTGCCCAGGGCCTCGTCGAGGGTTTCCAGCGCGACGCTGACGGTGGCGCCGGCGGACTCCTCGCCCACCCGCACGGCGACGGTGCTGCTGTCGAGGCTGTGCGCGCTGGCCGACGCGGGGGAGAGGAGCACCGCGCCGGCCGCGAGGGACCCGGCGGCGGCGAGCCGGCGACGGTGCGGTGCGGTCATGGCCCCGAGGGTGGGCGGCGGTCCTGTGGGTCGGCCCAGCGGTGCCTGGCCCGGCCGGGTGAGCCGGGAAGTTGCCTCAAGCACACGAATGTCACAGCGGAGTGCCGGGAACCCCACCGGCGCGGCGCAGGAGCGCCCTCCACCGTGGCGACCGACCGACCGAACGCCCGGGGGACCTCCTGATGAAGCTCCGCAAGACCGTCGCCGGACTGGTGCTCCTGGGCACCCTCTCGGTGGCCGCGTGCAGCGCCGACGCCACCGAGGCCGCGCAGACGACGTCCACCACGTCCACCACGAGCGGTTCCAGCACGACCGGCTCCTCCGCGGCCGAGGCCGCGAGCGGCACCGCCTTCGCCGCCTCGCGCGGCCGTGGCCCCGGGGGTGGGGTCGACGTCAGCTCGGTGACCACGGAGGACGAGCTGATCGCCCTGGTCCAGGAGGCCTACGGCGACGGCACCCTCGACCTGCACCGGGGCCACCAGCCCGTGCAGGACGTGCTCGACGAGGTCCTGGCGATCAGCCACGACGAGCTCCACGTGCGCATGGACGCCGGGCAGAACCTGGCGGCCGTGGCCACCGACCTCGGCATCGACCCGCAGACCCTCGTCGACGCCCTGGTGGAGTCCTGGAGCCCCGCGATCGACGACCTCCTCGCCGCCGGGGAGATCACCGAGGAGGAGGCCGAGCAGTACCGGCAGGCGCTGGAGGAGGCCTTCACCTTCCGCGTGGAGTGGGACGGCGAGCAGGCCGAGCCGACCTTCTCCGGCATCGGCACCTGACCGTCACGGCCCGGCACGCCCCTGCCGCGCTCGATGCGCCGCGCCAGGGGCGCACGCCCGGGCCTGCCCACCACCCACCTCACGGCCGACCTGGCTCGACGCGCCCGGGAACTGCGGCGACGGGCGTGAGGTGGCGCTGCGGCCCCGTCCGGCCCCCTTCAGCGCTGCGCCCCGGCTGCGCCCGCCCCCTCGACCCGCAGCTCCTGCACCGAGTCCAGCTGCACGGGCGCGGCGTCCTCCTCCTGCTCCGTCTGCAGCCACACGGCGCCGTCCTCCACGGCCAGCGGCGCGCCGGTGACGCTGCGGCCGTCGGCGAGCCGCACCGTCAGGTGCACCGGTTCCTCGGGGTGCACGCGGTGATCCTCCGCAGCGTCCCGCAGGCGCTGCACGATGCGCGGTTCGATCACGCCGGCCTCCCTCGACGACAGGAACCCCACCCGGGCGCGGGGACGCGCCCGGCGGCTGCGCCCCGCTGGACAGCTCCCCCCAGGGTGCGTCGCCGCCGCTCGCCGGGGAACCCCGTCGGCGAGCGTCCTCCGGAAGTTCACCCGCCGGAAACCGGCTCTCGGGACCCGCGCGTGCGCAGGCACGCCCGACCGCCGGCGGCTCGCCCCCGGCTTCGCGGTCGCGCCGGCGAGCGAGCGGGGCCGACCTCGTAGGGTGCCCGGCACCGGCCAGGGAAGGAGCCCACACGGTGGCACCGCAGCGGGCACTGCTCGACGTCTCCACCCACGACGGCGACGGCGAGCGCGCGGCCACCGTCCTGCCCGGACGCGGCTACACCTGCGACGCCCCGCTGCTGCACCACGTGCGCCTGCTGCTGCGCACCCGCGGCTGGAGCGTGCGCACCGTGCGCTGGCGCACCCCACCCGCGCCCGAGCAGCTGCTCCACCTCGCCCCCGAACTGCTCGACGCCGTCCAGGCTCGGCAGCACCTGGTGGTGGCCAAGTCGCTGAGCACCCGGATCCTGCCCCTGGCCGTCCAGCGGGGCCTGCCGGGCATCTGGCTGACCCCGTTGCTGCGCGAGCCCGACCTGTGCCGCGCCGCCGGGCGGGCCACGGCGCCGACCCTGCTCGTCGGCGGCTCGGCCGACCCGTACTGGGACGCAGCCGCTGCCCGGCAGTCGGGGCAGCGGGTCCTCGAAGTGGCCGGCGCCGACCACTCGATGGAGGTCCCCGGGGACGTCGGCGCCTCCATGCAGTCCCTGCAGGCGGTCCTCGCCGCAGCAGGCGAACTCCTGGACGACGTGTCCTGAGCCCGCACCGACCTCCCGGGGCACGCCGAGCACGAGGACCACCCGCACACCGTCGATGAGCGAGCGATCGCCGAGCACGAGGGGCACGCGCGTGCTGCCGGTGGCCGCGCTGTCGCGCTCGCGTCCACGAGCGAGCCGATCCGCTCCCTCGCGCGTCGAGGGAGGAGCGCGACGCAGCTGCCCCGGGCAAAGGTTCGAGCCGCAGCTGCCGATGTCCAGGACATGGCCCTGGTGAAGTTCTTCTGCGACATGCGCGTCGTCCCCCGCATCCTCAGCGGCTTCGCCGTCGTGTGCGTGCTGCTGGTCGGCCTCGGCGCCATCGGTGCCGTCGAACTCCGCATCGCCCAGTCGCGCCTGCACGACATGTACAGCTCCACGGTGGCCTCGGCCAGCGCTCTCGGCGAGGTCGGTACCGCCTTCGAGCGGTCCGACAAGGACTTGCCCGACCTCGTCCTGGTCCCCGACGCCGACGCCCGGGCCGACGTGCAGGCCCGGACCGCCGTCGACGACGCTGCCGTCGACGGCGCCTGGGAGGCCTACCTGGCCACCTCCCCGTCCGCCACCACCGCGGAGCGGGCTGCGTTCGAGACCGATCTCGCCGCCTGGCGCACGGCCCGGGAGGCCCTGACCGGACTGGCCCTGGCCGGAGACGCCGCGGGCTTCGTCGCCGCCCGCTCCACCACGACCTCCCCCCTCGGCGACCAGGTCTCCGCCGACCTCGCCACCCTCGTCGACAGCGAGCACGCCGCCGCCGCCGCCAGCGCCGCGGCCGGCGAGGCCACCTACCGCCGTTCGCTGGCGTTGATCATCGGCATCACCGGACTGGCTCTCCTCCTCGCCGCGGCCATCGGCGTGGTCCTGGGCAAGAGCATCTCCCTGCCCCTGTCCCTCGTCGTCCCGGTGATCAAGGGCCTGGCCGAGGGCCGCCTGGACCAGCGTGCCCGGGTGCTCTCCACGTGCGAGCTGGGGCAGATGGCCGACGCCACCAACACCTCGATCGAGCGCCTGGCCCACCTCATGCGCGACGTCAGCGACAACGCCGCCACGCTCTCCTCCTCCTCGGAGGAGCTGACCACCGTCGCCACCCAGCTCTCCTCCGGCGCCCAGCAGTCCGCCGGGCAGTCGCAGCAGGTGGCGGACGCCGCGGAGGAGATCTCGACCAGCATCAGCACCGTCGCCGCCGCCGGTGAGCAGATGACCGCCGCGATCCGGGAGATCTCCGCCTCCACCGCCGACGCCTCCGCCGTGGCCGCCGCGGCCGTCGCGAGCGCCGAGACGGCCCGGAGCACGCTGGAGCGGCTCTCCGCCTCCAGCCGGGAGATCGGCCAGGTCGTCGACCTCATCACCACCATCGCCGGACAGACCAACCTGCTGGCGCTGAACGCCACCATCGAGGCCGCCCGCGCCGGGGAGATGGGCAAGGGTTTCGCCGTCGTCGCCGGGGAGGTCAAGGAACTGGCCCAGCAGACCGCCCGCGCCACCGAGGACATCACCACGCGGGTGGCTGCGACCCAGTCGGACGCGCACGCCGCCGCTGCAGCCATCGCCGACATCACCGACGTCATCGCCCGCATCGACGGTCTGCAGGCCACCGTCGCCGCCGCCGTCGAACAGCAGTCGGCCACCACGGCAGAGATGGTGCGCAACGTCACCGAGGTCTCCTCGGGGAGCCGGCAGATCGCCGCCAACGTCAGCGGGATCGCCGCTGCGGCCGAGCAGACGACGGCCGGCGCCGGCCACACCGCGACCACCGCCGGCGAGGTCTCCCACGTGGCCGCCGACCTCAACCGCCTCGTGTCCACGTTCACCGTGTGACCCCTCACCGTCTTCCCTGCACCGCCGCTGACGGACGGTCCTGCTCCAGGTGGCGATCGAAGAAGCGGTTCGCGTCGTCCCCCTCGAAACCGGGGACGCCGGTGTGCCCTCCCGTGTGGGCGTGCGGGGTCTTCTCCCGGGAGTCGAAGGCGTCGAACAGGTCCAGAGCCACCTGCCGGTCGTTCCGCTCGTCGTCCCGCTGCAGCAGGACCTGCACCGGGACCGTGACCTGACGGGCCCCGCTGAGCGTGCTGCGGGGCACGAAGCTCCCGGCGAGCAGGAGGGCGGCCGCGGTGCGCGGATCGACGGCCGCCAGCCGCACAGCAATGGCGATGACTCCGCCCGCGAACCCGGCCGGGTCGCCGTCGGCTCTCACGGAGCTTCACGACTCGACTTCCACGGAGGCTCCGGGGGGCCGGCGCGGGTCGCGTGCGGAGGGCACCTGCGCGGGCTGCTCATGCATCCACCCCTCACCATCGAGCGTCCGCTCGTGACGGCTTCCGGGCGCGATCGGGAACGGGTGGTGGCGCCCGTTCCTCCCGCTCCCGTCGAGGAGCGCGCCGTCCCCGCCCTGGAACGTCAACACACCCTGCTGACCGCTGCACACCGGTACGACGACCTGCGATTGCGCCACACCCTGCTCGGCTCGACCTCCGACCTCGAGGGTGACCCCGGCCTGCACCTCCCCGCGGACGAATCTGCCGCCCGACGACTCGCGGGAGCACTGGACTGAACCGGGCACCGGGCGCGCTCACGACGTGACCAGGGTGTCCGCGACCGCTTCGCCAGCACCGCAGCAGGACGTTCACCCGTCCAGGCGGTACAAGACCGGGTGTGCAGCGGTTCGGTGTTCGGTGAAGGTGCGCAGCACGAAGCGGCGGAAGCTGGGCCTGAGGATCAGAGCGGGCAGGACGTCGTGCAGGTGGTCCCAGCGGCAGTGGTTGATGAGGCTGTAGCCACCCGCGGGCCCCATCGGGTGCAGGACGGTGGAGTTGTCCAGGCCGGTCTGCTGCTGGAACCAGCCCGCGGTGTACTGCCAGGCGTGCAGGTTCTCCTCGGTGTCCTCGGCGCTGAAGTAGTTGAACAGGAAGATCCCCTGGCGGTCGTGCCCGACGTCACCGATGCGGCGGACGTTGGTGCCAGCGAAGACCAGCGTGGAGGCGCCGGTGCCTTCGAGGCGGGTCTGCAGGGCGTTGATCCTGCTGCTGCGCAGCTGGGCGGCGGCGACAGCGGGATCACGGGTCCGCACCAGCAGGACGGTGTCGAGGACATCACCGCCCGCAGCGTTGCGGACGGGGCCAGTGGTCCGCTGAGCGGGCGGCCGGCCCCTGCCCGGTGGGCGCAGCACGGCGCGGAAGACATCGGCGCGCTCGACACCGGTCCGGCTGCCCGCCTCGGTGCGCAGCTCCTCAGCGGTGGCGTGCAGCAGGCTGAGCAGGGTGCGGCGGCGAGCACGGGGCAGGGCCACGGGTACGGACCACGAGCCGGAGCTGGCACCGATGAAGAGGTAGCCGGCGCTGGAGGGCTCGCTCAGCCGTACGCGGGTCCAGCGCTGCGATCGCTGCCTCCCCTCGCCCGCTACGCGTCGCTGTCGAGGGCGGCGGTGAAGCGCCGGGGAGTCACCGGCTCGTGGGGAGGTGGGCACGAGGGGACGATCCGCCACCGTGCCCGCTACCTTCAACGCTGATGAACAAGAAGCGCGGACGACCACCTCGCGACCCGAGCAGCCCAGGCGGTCCGGGCACCCGGGAGCGGATCCTGCTGGCCGCCCGCACACGTCTGCTGACCCGCGGCTACACCGGGACGACCTTGCGTGCGGTGGCCGCCGACGCCGAGGTGGATGTCGCGCTGATCAGCTACTACTTCGGCTCCAAACAGGGCCTGTTCAGCGCGGTGATGAGCTTGACCCTCAGCCCGCCGCAGGTGCTGACCAGCGCCTTGGAGGGAGACCCAGCGCACCTGCCGGAGCGGTTGCTGGCCGCGTTGACCGCCGCGTGGGAGGACCCCGACAGCGGTCCTGCGCTGCGCGCCCTGGTCGTCATGGCACTGGAGGAACCCGCGGTGTTGCGCGCTGTCGTTGAATTCTTCGAGCAGGAGGTGATCGCCCGCCTGGCCGAGCAGGTCGGAGGGCGACGGGCCACCGCCTGCGCCGGCGCCGCGGTCAGCACCCTGGCGGGCGTGGTCTTCACTCGCTACGTGCTGCGACTGCAGCCTCTGGCCGGTGCTTCGCGGGAGCAGGTGATCCACCACCTCGCCCCGGCGATCCACGCCAGCCTCGCCGGCCCCACCAGCCCGCGGCTGCACTGATCGAGCCCGCTGAGCGCGACGCCTGCAGGACCGCCAGCCGTGGGCAGCGGATGCTCGGTCACCCCGACGACCGGGTGCCCGGGCGCGTTGCCGCACCCAGGACGGCGGGGTCGTTCGCCCGTACCCGGGGCCCGGCCGTGGGGGCCGCGAGAACCGCGCGAGCCGACTGCGGTTGAGCACGACGTGCGAAGGTCACCGCGCTCCAGCACCGGGTTCACGCCCGCCACGGGGCAGGGCGCGGCTCGACCCGTGCGGGCTCAGACGGCTGCCGGTGCGTCGAGCAGGTGGGCGCGGTGCTCGTCGGCCAGGCGCTGGAGCTCCGGCCGCAGCCGCACCAGGGGCTCGTGCTGCAGCGGCACGTCGTCGGCGAGCACGCCGCGCAGTCGGGCCAGGCTCACCGCGGCCGACGCGCGCGAGTGCAGCGGGAGGTGCGCGAGGTGCTCGACGGCGTAGGGACGCACGTCCAGGTAACCCGTCAGCAGCGCGTCGTAGCGCTCGCGGTGCTCCGGCAGCGGTGCGCCACGGCTGGTCAGGTCACGGGCAGCGTGGGCGAGGTCCGCGGCGTACCAGGAGACGCGGGCCTCGTCGAAGTCGTACGACGTGGCGGCGCCGCCCTCCCAGCACAGGTTGTCCAGCTCGTAGTCGCCGTGCACGATCCCCACCGCGGCCGGCCCTGCGGGTAGGCGCTCGAGAGCCTCCTGCACCAGGCGTACCGCCCCTGCGGCCGGCGCGTCGTCGGCGAGCGCGGCCCGCGCCTCCTCGAGCACGCTGCCGGCCGTGGGCAGCCGCGCCGCGAGCGTGCTGTCGAGCTCGGCCGCCGCCGCGTGCAGGCTCGCGAGCGACGCACCCCACGCCCGCGCCTGCGCCGGCGTCAGCTCGCCGACGTCGAGCTGCTCGCCGGGAGCGGCTCGCACGCAGGTCGCGTGCATGCGCCCGAGCGGTGTCGGGACGGTCTCCACCAGTGTTCCCGTCGTGGAGGGCACGGGCGCCGCGACCCGTACGCCGTCCCGGTGCAGTCGTCCCACCAGATCGGCGACGGCACCGACCCGCTGCCGCGAGGCGTGTGCCACCGGGGTGAAGCGCAGGTAGGAGCGCCCACTGCCGCCCGGGTCCGGCAGGACGAAGACGTGGCTGGCGCTCGAACGCCACCACCGCGCGGCTCCTGGCTCGCCACCCCACGCGGCGGCAACAGCATCCGCGGCAGGGGACCGCCACTCCTCGTCGACGGTGACGGCGAGGCGGTCGATCTCGTGGAGGGGAAGCACCCGCGCGATGCTGTCAGTGCAGCCACCTGTGGTGCACGTGTGTTTCCGCGCCGACCACGTGCGGCCCGAGGTGCAGCGAAGCACTCCAGCAGGCACCGACCTGCAGCGCCAGGCGGCGCGCAACGGCAGACGCCCGGGCCTCTCGTTCGCGTGCGGGAACCCCCGACCGGCACCCGGCCCCGGGTGTCCGGATGCGTCGCCGCACTGCCGCGACGAGCGAGATCGCTCCCCGTCCGCCCCGAGGGGCTCGCCGCCCCGCCGGTTCTCACGCACGTCCCTCTGCTGCCGCCCGGAGCCACCACGGCCCGCGTGGTCGACCCCTGACCACCAGGCGTGCTCGATCGACCGCTGGTGACGCGCCTTCCGCGTCCCCGCGCCCCCGCGTCGCTGCTCGACGGTCCGAGGGCCCGTGAACCCGTTCCGGCCCGAGCCGGGACGCTCAACGCGGCAGGGCGATGCCGTAGTGGGCGATCTTGCGGTAGACCGTGGCGCGGGAGACCCCCAGCCGCCCGGCGGCCCGGGTCACGCTCGCGCCCGGTTCGGCGAGCGCACGCACGATCTCGTCGCGCTCGAGCACCTCCAGCCGGCTCAGCACGCGCGTGCCGCGGCTGAAGACCTCCGCCGGCAGGTGCTGCGCGTCCACCACGTCCGTGCGGGCCGCCGCCGCCCCCACCACGTCCTTCAGCTGGGCCACGTTGCCGGGCCAGGAGTACGCCTCCAGCGCCCGCACCGCCGCCGGGGTGAACCGCACCCGCCGGTTCCCGCCGCGGCGGGCGAACGCCTCCGCCAGCGGCACCACGTCCTGCGGGCGGGACCGCAGCGACGGGGTCTCCACCACCGCGTCGACCAGGTCGGTGAGGGCGCCGGGCAGGCGGTCCAGGTCGTCGGCCACCAGCGCGAACGGTTGCGGCCGGCCGGCCGCAGCCGCCTCGCGCCGCGCCGCACCCAGCACGGCGGCGACCTCGTCGACCGCCCGCGCCGGCAGCGACTCCGCTCCCGAGACGAGCACCGTGGTGCTGCGGGAGCCCAGCTGCGGCGCCCACAGCCCCAGCCAGCCCGGGACGTCCGCGGCGCCCGGCACCCGCGCTCGCAGGACCCGGTGCCGGCGTCCGCGGCGCCGGTGCGCGAGGGTTAGCAGCGTGGCCCGGCCGGACCCCGGCTCACCCACGACGGCGAGCGCGCGCCCGCCGTCCACTTCCGCTCCCGCCGCGGCCACCGCGCGCGTCCACCCCGCCGAGCCGCACACCTGCGCGTCCGGAGCGCCGCCGGTGTCCACCTGGACGTGGAAGACGTGCCCGCGCGGCGCCTCACGCACCCGTCGGCCCACCGAGCGGGCCAGCATGAGAGCGCTGGTGCCGTCCGCCGAGGACTGGGCCAGCGCCAGCAGCAACCCGGGCGAGCCCTGCGACCACGTCGTCAGGTTGATGCTGCCGACGAGCCTCCCGCTGACGGGGTCCAGCACCGGTGCCGCCGCACACGTGTACTGCTTCAGCGAGTCGCACCAGTGCTCCGCACCCCGCACGAGGGCCGGGCGCCGGTCCGCCAGCGCGAGGCCCAGGCCGTTCGTGCCGGCGTGGCGCTCGGCGTAGGAGAACCCCGGGGCCAGGTGCACCTCGTCCAGGGACCGGCGCATCGTGTCGTCCGGGTGCACCCGCAGCAGCACCAGCCCCTCGCTGTCGGTGATCATCGAGCTGACGGGCTCGCCGGACAAGGTCTGCTGCAGGGAGCGCAGCACCTGCTGCCCGCACGCGTAGAACAGCGAACCGGTGTCCAGGGCGCCGGTGAACACCGCCTCGACGCCCTCGACCGGGACGCCGTACCGCTCGCTGCGCCGCCAGGAGGCCTGCACCGCCCCGGCGACCGCGGGTTCTCCTCCGACCACGCCCGACCTCCTGCGCTCCGCCCCGTCGCGTGCCCCCAGGGTAGGTCTCCGGTGCCTGGCGCGGGAGCCTCGCGCGTCTCAAAGTGAGACACCCGGGCCCTTCCACCCCCGGCGCGGCGCTGCCTACCGTCTCCGCACGGAGCGACGAGGCTCCCCGGTGCGCGCGAGGAGGCCGCATGTACAGCAAGGACGGGGTGGACTACTTCATCGTCGACGCGCACGTCGCGCTGTGGGACGCACGATCCGAGAACCAGCGCAACGTGCACGGCAAGCAGTTCATCGACTGCTTCTACGACTACCACCGGAACCTCAGCCCCGCCTCGGAGCTGTGGTCCTACGAGGAGTACCTGTACCAGGGCGGCGAGCGACTGCTGAAGGACCTCTTCACGGACGGGTACGTCGACCACGCCGTCTTCCAGCCCGCACGGCTGGGGGAGTTCTACCACCGCGGGTTCGGGCAGACCGAGGAGGCGCTCGCCCTGGTGCGGGCCAACCCGGGGAAGCTCACCTACAACCACTACTTCGACCCGCGCGACGGTGAGCGGGGTCTGGACCGGTTGCGAGCCGACGCCGAGCGGATGAACCTCAAGGGCGTCAAGCTCTACACCGCCGACTGGCACGGGGACTCCCGCGGCTACAAGCTCGACGACCCGTGGACCTACCGGTACCTCGAGCTCGCCCGTGAGCTGGGCATCAGGAACATCCACGTCCACAAGGGCCCGACGATCCGTCCGCTGGACCGCGACGCCTTCGATGTCGCCGACGTCGACCACGTGGCCACCGACTTCACCGACCTGAACTTCGTGGTCGAGCACTGCGGCCTGCCGCGCCTGGAGGACTTCTGCTGGATCGCCACCCAGGAGCCGAACGTCCACGCCGGCCTGGCCGTGGCGATCCCGTTCATCCACACCCGCCCGCGCTACTTCGCGCAGATCATCGGCGAACTGCTGTACTGGCTCGACGAGAACCGCATCCAGTTCTCCAGCGACTACGCCCTGTGGACGCCGCGCTGGCTCATCGAGGCGTTCGTGGACTTCCAGATCCCCGAGGACATGAGCGAGTACGCTCCGCTCACCGTCGACCAGAAGAAGAAGATCCTCGGCCTGAACGCCGCCGCCATGTACGACATCCCGGTGCCCGAGGACCTGCAGGTGGCGAACCCTCCCGCACTGGCGGTTCCTCAGGCCGTGGCGGTCGCGTGATGACGGCGACGAGCGAGCGGCCCGTGGTCGTGACGCGTGCGGACGTCACCACCGCGCTGGGCGCCGTGGTGGACCCGGAGCTCGACGAGCCCATCACCGACCTGGGGTTCGTGCGTTCGGTGGAGGTCGGCGCCGACGGCGACGTCGTCGTGCACCTCCGTCTGCCCACGTCGTTCTGCTCGCCGAACTTCGCCTACCTCATGGCGTCCGACGCCAAGGACGTCCTCGCCGCACTGCCGGGGGTGGGGCGGGTCGTGGTCGAGCTGGACGACCACCACGACTCGGAACTCATCAACGCGGGCCTGGCGTCCGGCGCCGGCTACCGCGGGACGTTCCGGCACGAGGCGCTCGACAGCCTCGACGAACTGCGCGCCACCTTCCGGCGCAAGGCGCACACCGCGGCGGCCGAGCGCTGCCTGACCGCGCTGCTGCGGTCCCGTCCCGGGATGGTCGAGGAGGACCTGGGCGCGGTCGTGCTCGACGACCTGCCCGACGACGACGCGACCCGCGCGCTGCGCCGCCGCCGCGCCGACCTCGGCGTGCCCGTCGAGGCGCCCGTCCTGCTCGACGAGGGGTTCCGGCCCGTCCCGCGCGTGCACGTGCCGCTGCGTCTGCGCCGCGCCCGGTCGGTGCGCATCTCCGTGGACGGCAACGCGCACTTCTGCCGCGGCCTGCTGCGCACCCGGTACCCCGGATCCGGCGCGGACCAGTCCCCGCGCCCTGGAGGCACCGGTCCGGTGCCGGTCCAGCTGCTCACCAGGCGACCCGACGAGAACCAGGAGACGACGGCATGAAGGCGGTACGGGTCCACGACTACGGCAAGCCCGCGTCGATCGACGAAGTCCCCGAACCCCGGATCGAGGGTCCGCTGGACGTGCTCGTGCACGTCGACGCGGCCGGGGTGTGCCGAACCGACCTGCACATCCTCGAGGGCCAGTGGGCCACCAAGAGCGGTGTCGGCCTGCCGTACGTCATCGGTCACGAGAACGCCGGGACCGTCGTGGAGGTGGGCTCCGCCGTCTCGAACGTCGCCGTCGGCGACGAGGTGATCCTGCACCCCCTGGTCACGTGCGGGCTGTGCCCGGCGTGCCGGCGCGGCGACGACGTGCACTGCGCCCACAGCGAGTTCCCCGGCATCGACCGCGACGGCGGCATGGCCGAGTTCCTGCGCACGAACGCGCGCTCGGTCGTCAGGCTCACCGGCGGGCTGGAACCGAAGGCGGTGGCGGCCCTGGCCGACGCGGGCCTGACCGCCCACCACGCGGTGCGCAAGGCGGTGCCGGAGCTGCCCGCCACCGCCCGCGCCGTCGTCGTCGGCGCTGGGGGACTGGGGCACATCGGCCTGCAGTGCCTGCTGGCGATGACGCCCGCGGAGGTGGTCGTCGTCGACCGTTCCGCCGACGTGCTCGCCAAGGCGCAGGCGCTCGGTGCGCACCGCACCGTCCTGGCCGGCGACGACGTCGTCGAGCAGGTCATCGACCTCACCGAGGGGGTGGGCGCCGAGGTCGTGTTCGACTTCGTCGGTGAGCACGGGACCGAGGCGCAGGGCGTGGCGATGACCCGCGACGCCGGCAGCTACTACGTCATCGGCTACGGCGGCACGGTCCAGGTGCCCACCATCGACCTCATCAGCAGGGAGATCCGTGTCGTCGGCAACCTCGTGGGCTCCTACAGCGACCTGCGCGAGCTGATGGCGCTGGCTGCCCGCGGCCTGGTGACCCTGTCCACGAAGGAGTACCCGCTGACCTCGGCGCTGGAGGCGCTCGGTGACCTCGACGGCGGACGCCTGCCGGGGACCCGGGCGATCCTGCTGCCGTGAGCGCGGCGGGTGGCGCACCGACCGTGCAGGCCGTGGAGCGCACCCTCGCCATCCTGGACGTCGTCGCCGAGCGCGGCGGCGCCAGCGCCAGGGAGGTCTCCGACGTCCTCGGGTACCCGCTGCCCACGACGTACCGGTTGCTGCGGGTGCTGACCCGTGGGCGCTACCTGGTGCACCTGCGGCGGGAACGCCGCTTCGAGCTCGGCGACGAGCTGGACCGGCTCGGCACCTGCCTGCACCGGCAGGTCGGCGTCCCCGCCGCGGTCCGCGGCCTGCTCGGCGAGCTGCACGAGCGGGCCGCGGCGCCGGCGCTGCTGGCGGTGCGGCGCGGCGACGACGTGGTGGTCGCGCACGTCGAGGACTGCACCGCGCACCCCTGCCCACCGCCGCTGCGTTTCGGCTTCCACGAGGCCGCGCACGCCACCGCGTTCGGCCGGGTGCTGCTTGCCGCGATGGGCCCGCACGAGGCGGAGGGGTTCCTGCAGCGGCACGGGACCGCTCCGTGGACGGCGGCGACGCGGTGCGCGCGCGGACCGCTGCAGCGCGAGCTCGCCTCGGTGGCGGCTTCGGGGGTGGCGGTCGAGCACGGGGAGCTCATCGCCGACCGCACGTCGGTGGCGGCCGGTGTGCGGGACCGCGCCGGGCAGGTGGTGTCGGCCGTCGCGCTGGTGCTGGAGCGGGGCCGCACCACCTCGGCGCGAGAACGCGAGGCGGAGCGCCTCGTGCGTGTCACCGCCACCGAGGTCGCCCGCCACCACCGTCGCCGCAGGAGCCCCTGAAGGCGGCGCTCCGGCGTGGACCGCCGGTACCGCGGAGGGCCGTGCACCGCTGAGCGCCGGCAGCGCACGGCCTCCCGCCGAACCGGCGGCCACCCGGCCGCGTGGATCAGGAGAACTGGATGCCGCCGTCGACGAGCACCGTCTGTCCCGTGACGTAGTCGGAGTCCGGCGAAGCCAGGTACGACACGAGCTTCGCCACGTCGTCGGGGACCGAGACCCGGCCCAGCAGGATCGAGCGGGCGTTCTGCTCGAGCGCCTGCCCCTTCTCCAGGCCCTGCTTGGCGGCGAGCTTCTCGTCGATCAGGTCCCACATCGCGGTGCCGACGATCCCCGGGCCGTAGGCGTTGACGGTGATGCCGTGCTCGGCCCACTCCATCGCCGCCGCCTGGGTGAGGCCGCGCACGGCCCACTTCGTGGCGGAGTAGGGCCCCAGCAGGGCGAACGGCCGGAACGCCACGATCGACGCGGCACCGATGATCTTGCCGCCGCCGCCCTGGTCGATGAACTGCCGCGCAGCCGCCCGGTAGGACAGGAACACGCCCTTGACGTTCACGTCGAAGATGCGCTGGAAGTCCTGGACCTCGTAGTCGAGCAGCTCCTCCACCTGGGCGATCCCGGCGTTCGCCACGAACACGTCCAGTCGACCGCCCGCCTCGACGGCTGCACGCACCAGCGCGTCGGTGGACTCCTCGTCGGTGACGTCCACCGCCGCCCCCGTCGCCAGCCCACCGGCGTCGTTGACGGCCTGGACGGTCTCATCGATCCCCGCCTTCGCCGACGGCAGGTCGGCGACGACGACGTGCAGGCCGTCGCGACCCAGGCGCTCGGCGATGCCCCGACCGATCCCCCTGGCCGCCCCCGTGACGACGGCGACGCGCGTTCCCTCGGGCATGGACCTCTCCCCTCGCACCCGCCGCCTCGCGCAGCGGGTCCCTCGTGCTCGGCCGGTACCCCGGCCGGGGTACCCGCGCTCAGCCCACCGCGCGGCGCGGACCGCGGGGAAGGGGGGTTCTCGGGGGGTGAGAAACCCGGCCCCGGTCAGGCCTCCAGCGCCTCCGCCGACCATCCGTCGCGCTCGGTGGTCCGCAGCACCGCCCAGCCGCGCGGCTCCACGCGCAGGCCCGCGTCCGCGGCGGAGGAGGTCAGCAGGTCCGTGCCCGGCCCGGTGACGCGCACCGGCACCCCTGAGTGGTTCAGCACGAACAGGTGGTCGGCGCGGGCGCCGCGCCGGCGCACCACCTCCACCCCCTCGGGCGCGGGAGCGCCCAGGACGGGTCGCGCCCCGGACTGCGCGCACACGGCCGTCAGCCAGCGGCGCAGCGGCTCCTCGTCCAGGAAGGTCGAGACGTAGTGCGCCACACCCGCACCGACGCGGTGGCGGGTCAGCGCGGCCTCCCCGTCCAGGTCGCCGCCGGCGTACGCGGCGAGCACCTCGGCGCCGTCGGGCACCACGAGTTCGCTCCACACCCGGCCGCGCAGCGGTCCGGTTCCGTCGCCCTCCAGCAGCACCTCGTCGCCGGCCGCCAGCGGGTGCAGCTCCTCCACGTGCAGGCCCAGCAGGTGCCGCAACCGGCCCGGGTACCCGCCGGGGACCACGTGCAGGTCCTCGTCCGCGTACCCGGTGAACGGCCACACCGCGAGGTGGCCACCGGCGGCGAGGTGCTCCTCCAGCCGGCGCACCGCCTGCCCGTCGAGCGCGAACATGCTGGGGACCAGCACCAGCCGGTAGCGCGACAGGTCCGCGCCCGGCGCCGCGAAATCCACCGCGTACCCGGCCTGCCACAGGGCCCGGTGGGCCGCGCGAACGGTGGAGGAGTAGTCGAGCAGGTCGCTGGGCAGTTGCGGCGCGTCCGTCGCCCACCAGCCCTCGGCGTGCCACAGCACCGCCACGTCCGCCTCCACCAGCGGCCCCTCCGCAGGTGGCTCGGCCGCCTCGGCGATGGCGGTCAGGACGGCGCCCAGCTGCTCGAAGCCCCGGAACGAGCGGGACCCGGCGCCGGTGTGCGGGACGATGCCGCCGTGCCAGGCCTCGGACCCGGCGGCCGGGGCCCGCCACTGGAAGAACAGCGCCCCCTGCGAACCGCGCGCCAGGTACGACAGCGAGTTGCGGATCACGCGGTCCGGCGACTTGTGAGCCCGCCGTCCCGGGACGGTCGAGCTGGTGCTGCTCTGCTCCATGAGCAGCCACGGGTCCCCCTGCCCGAAGGAACGCGTCAGGTCCGCGCCGTACGCGGCGTGGGTCTCCCCGTCCGGGCCCACCGTGTCCAGGTAGTGGTCGACCGACACCAGGTCCAGTTCCGCCGACCAGCTCCACTGCTCCAGGTGGTTCCAGGTGGGCAGCATGAAGTTCGTGGTGACCGGGGCCGCCGAGCCGGTGGCGCGGATGACGTCACGCTGCTCGCGCAGCGCCTGGAGCATCTCGTCGGAGCTGAACCGCTTGAAGTCCAGCACCTGCGCGGGGTTGGCCAGGTACTGCGTGGCGCGCGGCGGCAGCACGTCCTCCCAGTCCCCGTAGCGCTGGGACCAGAACGACGTGTACCAGGCGCGGTTCAGCTCGGTCAGCGTGCCGTAGCGCCGCTGCAGCCACCGGCGGAACGCCGCCGCGGCGTGCTCACCCCAGTCCAGCGTCCCGTACTCGTTGTGCACGTGCCAGGCCAGCAGCGCCGGGTGGGAGCCGTAGCGCTCGGCCAGCCGCTGGACGATCTCCCGGCAGGCGTCTCGGTACGCGGGGGCGCTGACGGCGTAGGTGTCCCGGCTGCCGTGGGAGAGCCGCACGCCGTCGGGGCCCACGGGCATCGCATCGGGGTGGGCGCGGGTGAACCACGGCGGCGGGGAAGCCGTGGGCGTGGCCAGCACCACGCCCACGCCGCCGGCGTGCAGGACCTCGACCACGCGGTCCAGCCAGCCGAACTCGTACACGCCTTCCGCCGGTTCCAGCGCGGCCCAGGAGAACACCCCGACCGTCGCGGCGTTCACCCCGGCCCGGCGCATCAGCGCGACGTCCTCGTGCCACACCTCCTCGGGCCACTGCTCGGGGTTGTAGTCGCCGCCGAACAGGAAGCGGTCGGTGCTGAAGCGTCGTGCGGGGGAGGGCAACGGGGTCTCCAGGTCGGCGTGCGGGTCGGTGTTCGGGACGGAGGGCGGGGTACCGGGTCCGGGGGCTGCTCAGCCCTTCAGGCCGCCGCTGACGAGGTCCATGCGCCAGAAGCGCTGCAGGACCAGCAGCAGGGCGATGAGCGGCACGATGGACACGGCCGCGCCGACGACGGCCAGCGAGTACAGGGCGGGCTCACCCGAGCCCTTCGCCAGAAGGGTGTACAGCCCCACCGTCAGCGGGTAGCGCCGCTCGTCGGACAGCATCACGAAGGGCAGCAGGAAGTTGTTCCAGATCCCGACGAACTGCAGCATGAAGACCGTCACCATGCCGGGCACGAGCATCGGCAGCGCGATCGCCGTGAAGGTCCGCCCCTCGCCCGCCCCGTCGATCCTCGCCGCCTCGATGGTCTCCTCCGGCACGGCCGCCGCGGCGTAGACGCGCGACAGGTAGATGCCGAACGGGGAGATGATCGAGGGGAGCAGCACCGACCAGTAGGTGCCGGCCAGGCCGATCTTCGTCATGAGCAGGTACTGCGGGATGGCGAGGGTGATGCCCGGCAGCAGGACGCCTCCGAGGACCGCGTAGAAGATCGCGTTCCTGCCGGGGAAGTCGTACTTCGCCAGCGCGTAGCCGAAGGCCGTGGACACGAGGGTCGACAGCACCGCGCCGACACCGGCGAACACCAGGCTGTTCAGGGCCCAGAGCAGGAACTGCCCGTCGCCGTACGAGAACAGGTCCTGAAGGTTCTGCGCCAGCCCCGTGCCGGGTGCGAAGGTGAACGTGGAGAACAACTCTCCGGGCGACTTGGTGGAAGCGACGACGACCCAGGCCACCGGCACCAGGCAGTACGCCGCACCCAGCAGCAGGACGAGGGTGGGCAGGACCCTCGCCGGCCGACGGGCCTGCCCGCGCCCGTGCCGGGTGTCGGGCGCGACCCGGGTCGGCGCCGCAGCGGCGTCCAGGGTCGCCATCAGGACTCCCCGAAGGCGCGCCGCTGGGTGACCCGCAGCAGGAGCACGGACACGAGCAGGGTCCCCACCGCCAGCAGCACGGACGCGGCCGCCGCCAGGGGCAGGTCGTCGCGGGTGAAGGCGTCGCGGTAGATGGTCATCAGGGGCACCCAGGTCTGGGAGATGGACGTGGTCATGGGCCGCAGCGTCGTGGGCTCGCCGTAGACCTGGAGCGTCCCGATGAGGGCGAACAGCCCGGTGAGCACCAGGGCGGGTGCGACCAGGGGGACCTTCACGCGCAGGGCGAGCTGCAGCTCGGAGGCGCCGTCGATGCGCGCGGCCTCCTGCACCTCTGCGGGGATCCCGCGCAGGGAGGTGTAGATGATGATCATGTTGAACCCGACCCCGCCCCAGATCGCGATGTTCGCGACCGAGCCGAACAGCGGTGCCCCCGACAGGAACGGGATCGCACCCAGTCCCAGTGCCTGCGTCACGTCGCTGAACGGGCTGGTGGTCGGCAGGTAGAGGAAGCCCCACAGCAGGGAGGCGATGACTCCCGGCACGGCGTACGGCACGAAGATCGCGGTGCGGGCGAACCGCTTGGCCCGCGTGGTGGTGGCGTCCAGCAGCAACGCGAACAGCAGCGCCAGACCCAGCGTCAGCGGTACGGCGATCAGCCCGTACACCGCCAGTCGGCCGAAACCCTCCAGGAAGTCCCGGCTGGTCAGCGCCGTGACGTAGTTGTCCAGGCCGACGAACGTCTCCTCCCGCCGGCCGAACGGACCGGGTCCGCTCACTCGCAGCCCCCGCAGGCTCAGGTACACCGCGTAGCCAACCGGGATCAGCAGGAACGCGACGAACAGGACCAGCCCCGGTGCCATGAACAGGTACGGCGCCGTGTTGCGACGGCGTCGTGCGGGGGCCGCCGCAGCCGCGGTGCGCGAGGGGGCGGCCATCAGCCCTCGCTGACGGTGAATCCGGACTTCTCCATGTCCGCCACGACCGCCTCCTGCGTGGCGGCGAGCGCGTCGGTGAACGAGGTGCCGTCGGTGACGGCCTCGTTGAAGGCGTCCTGGAAGGCGCTGCTGGCGACGTTGACGTTCGGCCCCCAGCTCACCTCGGGCACCGTGTCGCTCGCGATGCGCTGGGCGACCTCCCAGTAGTCCTCCTGCTGCGGGGACTGCAGGGGCGGATCGCTCTGGAGGGTCAGCTCCTGCCCCGAGAGCGAGGCCGGGTACTGCCCGGCGCTGATCTGCGCCGCCGAGCCCTCCTGGCTGGTGTTGATCCACGTCGCGAACTCGGCCGCCTCCTCGGGGTGCTCGGAGGAGGTCGTCACCACGACCGCGGAGCCGCCCTGGAAGGAGACGGCCGAGTTCCCCGGCTCCCACTGCGGGAACGGTGCGAGCGCCCACTGCCCGGCCTGCTCGGGGACGACGCCGTTGATCACACCGTTGGCCCACAACGCGGAGGGCCAGGACAGGACCTTCCCGGCGGCCAGCTTCGCGTTCCACTCGGGGGTGAGCAGCGGCTCGGCGTCGACGACGCCGCGGTCCACGAGGTCCTCCCAGTACGCCGCCACCTCGCGGGACGTCTCGTCGTCGATGTTCACGTTCCACGTGTCGCCCTCGACGGTCCACCACTGCGACCCGGCCTGCTGCGCCATGGCCGCGAACGCCCCGAACTCCCCGGGGGCGAAGGTCGCCAGGGTCGACTCGGGGTCCTTCGCGCGCACCTGCTCGGCGGTGGTGCGGAACTCCTCCCACGTGGTGGGCACGCTGATGCCCAGCTCCGCGAAGCGGGCCTCGTTGTAGACGAGGGCTTGCGGGCCGACGTCCTGGGGGATGCCGTAGACCGCGCCGTCGAACTCGACCTGGCTCCACACGCCGGGGTTGAACTCCGCCTGAGCGCCGTCGACGTGCTCGGAGACGTCCAGCGCGACGCCGCCGACGATCATCGCCGGGAGCGTGTCGTACTGCACGACCGCGACGTCGGGGGCGTTGCCGGCCCGGGTGGCGGTCAGCAGCTTGGCGCTGGAGTCGGTCGAGCCGCCCGCGTCGGTCTTGCGGACCTGGACGTCGGGGTGGGCGGCGTTCCACGCCTCGACCATGCCGTCCTGGGCGGTGCCCCAGGCCCAGTAGTCCAGCGTGATCGGCCCGTCGGCGGCCCCGTCGGCGCCGGCCCCCTCGGACGAGCAGGCCCCCAGGGCGAGGGCCAGCGTCCCCGCCGCGAGGGCGGCGATCGTTCGGACCCTCATCACATCTCCTTCGACGTGGGATCGCCGAGCAGTCCGCTGGCGAAGCGCTTCGACAGTGCTGAGGCACGAGACTCGACCGAAGGTCGTGCGCTGTCAAGCCTCCGCGTCCCTGAAACCTCGGGTCACCTCTCGGGGACCGGTCCGCTCCTCGCCGGGGGCGGTCCTGTGGAGGCGCGGGTTGCGGAGAAGCGCTTCGACGAGGCGCCCGCGCGCCGGCCCGGCCAGCGGTCCGCCTCCCCGGCCCCCTCGAGCGGCGTCCCGCTCGTGGACCGCGCCGGCCGCACCCCGGCGCGCCCGGCCGCCACCGGCGTGCTCCACTGGCCCTCCGACCCACCTCCCGGAGGAGACCAGTGAGCACCACCGTCAGCGCCTACGCCGCGCCGTCCGCCACCGAACCGCTGGCCCCGACGACGATCGAGCGCCGCGACGTCGGCCCGAAGGACGTCCGCATCGAGATCAAGTACGCCGGCATCTGCCACTCCGACATCCACACCGCCCGCGGCGAGTGGGGTCCGGTGGCCTGGCCGATCGTCGTCGGCCACGAGATCGCCGGCGTCGTCGCCGAGGTCGGCTCCGAAGTCACCCGCCACGCCGTCGGTGACCGCGTCGGTGTCGGCTGCATGGTGAACTCCTGCCGCGAGTGCGAGGCCTGCCGCGACGGCGAGGAGCAGTACTGCACCGGCAACGGGCAGGTCCAGGGCATGGTCGGCACCTACGGCGGCACCGACCCCGCCGACGGCCGCCCCACCGCGGGCGGGTACTCCCAGCAGATCGTCGTGGACGAGGACTTCGTCCTGCGCATCCCCGAGGGCCTGGAGCTCGACGTCGCCGCGCCGCTGCTGTGCGCGGGGATCACCACGTACTCGCCGTTGAACCACTGGGGCGCCGGGGAGGGCACGAAGGTCGCCGTCATCGGCCTCGGCGGCCTCGGCCACATGGCCGTGCAGATCGCCGCCGCCAAGGGCTGCGAGGTCACCGTCCTGTCGCAGTCGCTGAAGAAGCAGGAGGACGGCTTGCGCCTGGGCGCGCGCGCCTACCACGCCACCAGCGACCCCGACACGTTCGAGCAGCTGCGCGGGTCCTTCGACCTCATCATCAACACCGTCTCGGCGAACCTGGATCTCGACGCCTACATGGGCCTGCTGCGCCGCAACGGCACGCTCGTCGAGGTCGGTGCCCCCGAGAACCCGATGTCCGTGCGCGCGTTCTCGCTGATCCCCGCGCGCCGCAGCCTGGCCGGTTCCAACATCGGCGGCATCGCCGAGACCCAGGAGATGCTCGACTTCTGCGCCGAGCACGGCATCGCCGCGCAGGTCGAGGTCATCGGCGCGGAGCAGGTCAACGAGGCCTGGGAGCGCGTCGTCGCCTCCGACGTGCGCTACCGGTTCGTCATCGACACCTCGACGCTGCCGGCCGTCTGAGCGGCTGCCCGCCGGTCCCGGGGGCGCGGTGGAGCGGGGCTCGCTAGCGTCGGGGCGTGGCGGACGACGGCAGCGGCGGGGGCGCGGGCGCGGGCGGGGTGCAGCGGCTCGCGGAACTGCTGCGCGGGCAGGCGCGCGCCTGCGCGGACCTGGGCTCGCCCCTCTACGGGCACCTGCTCACCAGCGCCGCCGGCGACGTCCTCGCCGGCGGCCGCGTGCGCGACGTGCTCGCGGGGCACGAGGACGACCCGCCGGGTGCTGCGCTGCCGCTGCGCCTGCTGGGCGCCGCCCACCACCTCGCCCTGGCCGGCGACGCGCCCGCCTACGCCGCCCACCTGCCCAGCACGGGCGGTGACGGCGACGCCGAGGCCGCCTGGTCGGCGCTGCGGGAGCTGCTGAGCACCGCGGGGGAGGACGTGCGCGCGCGGCTGCGCACCGCCCCGCAGACCAACGAGGTGGGGCGCTCGGCGGCGCTGGTCGGTGGGCTGCTCACCGCCGTCGCGCAGGTGCTGCCCGCCCTCGGGCCGGTCGTGCCGGTGCGCCTGCGCGAGGTCGGCTGCTCGGCGGGACTGAACCTGCTGCTGGACCTGTTCCGCCACCGCGGTGGCGACGGGCGCACCCGGGGCCCGGCGGACTCGCCCGTGGAGCTGGACGGCGCGTGGGACGCCGAGCCGCCGTCCTGGCCGGCGCCCGGCGCGTTCGAGGTCGTCGAGCGCGTCGGTGGCGACCCCGACGTCGTCGACCCCACCTCGGACGAGGGGGCGCTGCTGCTGCGCTCCTACGTGTGGGCGGACCAGCCGCACCGGGCCGAGCGACTGCGGTCCGCCCTCGAACTGGCCCGGCGGGTCCCGGTGGAGCGCCGCCGCACCGGTGCCGCCGGTCTGCTCGCGGACCTGGAGCTGCGTGAGGGTGCGCTGACCGTGGTGCAGCACTCCGTGGTGTGGCAGTACCTGCCCGACGACGAGCGGGGGGCCGCCGAGCGCCGGCTGGGGGAGCTGGGCGCGGCGGCTACCCCGACGGCCCCCCTGGCCCGCGTCTCGCTGGAGCCGGGCGACGGTGACGCCGGCGCCTTCGACCGCGGCGAGACCGGCTACCCGGTGAGCGTCACCACCTGGCCGGGCGGGCACCGCCGGGTCGTGGGGACGGCACCGCCGCACGGCGTCCCGGTGCGCTGGCGGGAAGTCCGTGGAACTGCTTCGACCGCTCGTTGACCGGTTCACCGCCGGATGGGACGTTGCGGGTGTGGGACGAAGCGCCGAGCGGGTGGTCTTCGTCGTCCACGGCGTCGTGACGCTCGCTGCGGCGGTCGTGCTCGTGGTGCTCCCCGCGGTCGTACCTGCCACCGTGGGCATCTCGGTGGGGCCCGACGAGCACCTGCTCTCGTACCTCCTGGCTGCTGCGGAGCTCGCGATCGGCCTGCTGTCCCTCGCCGCGGCCCGCCTGCACGACGCGAGAGCTGTCCGGCTGATCGCACTGTGCTTCGCGGCCTTCCACGGCGCGACCGCGGTCCTCGAGGTCGTCCACACGCTCGTGGAGCGTGTGAGCGCGGTCCTGATCGCGAACATCGTCGTACGGGTCGTCGCCGCGGTCGCGTTCCTGCTCGTCGCGCGGGGGCGACGAGCGTGACCCCGATGCTTCCGGTCGCTCCAGCAGCGCTCGCGCGCGTCGCCGTGGAGCGCACGTCCGCCGACGTCGGGCGGCGCGGGTCGGTGATCAGGTCCTCGGCACCCGGTTCCCCGCTGCCCCGGCCGGGTGCGGCGGTCACCGCTGGGAGACGGGGGAGAGGACGAGTTCGTCGATGCGCACGTGCGGTGGGCTGTCGAGCACGAACTGGACGGTGCGCGCGACGTCGTCGGGGGTGAGCATGACGGCCCGGGCGGCTTCGTCCGGGACCTCGGGCCGCTGGTCGAGGAAGTCGGTGGCGATGTCACCCGGGCACAGGTGGCAGGCCCGGACGCCGTGGGGAGCCTCCTGCTGGTTCAGGGTCCGCACCAGCGGACCGAGCGCCGTCTTGCTGGCCGAGTACGCGACCCCGGCACCGGGGGAGAACGTCCACCCCGCGTAGGAGGAGACGACCACGACGACGCCCCCGCTGCGGCGCAGGTCGGGCAGGGCGGCGTCGATGACGGTGGCCGGCCCGGACAGGTTGGTGGCGATGATGTCGTGCACTGCGGCGATGTCCTGGTCGTCCCAGCGCCGGCGCGGCGCGTTGAGGCCGGCGGCCAGGACGAGGCCGTCGAGCCGACCGAACTCCTCGACGACCGCGCTGCGGGCCGCGGCGACCGCCTGGACGTCCTGGACGTCCAGGGGCAGGGCGAGGGCGGCGCCGCCGTCGCGGGTGATCGCGGCCGCCGTCTCCTCGAGCGGTGCGGCACGGCGGCCGCTGAGGACCACGCCCCACCCCGCGCGCGCGGCGGCCGCGGCCACCGAGCGGCCCGTGCCGGTGCCGCCGCCGGTGATCCAGACGACCTTGCGGTCCGGTGCGGCAGCGGTCTCCGTGATTATGCTCATGCCTCGACAGCATGTCCGCTGGAGGAGGCGTTGTGCACCTCGATCTCACGAACCGCGTGGTGGTCGTCACGGGAGCCGGGCGGGGGATCGGGCGGACCATCGCCGCCCGCTTCGCCGCGGACGGCGCCCGGGTCGCGGCCCTCGACCTGGCCTTCGACGCCGAGGCTGCGCCCGAGGCCGGACCCGCCGGGACGGGACCGGCCGTCGACCAGGTGGTCTGCGACGTGGTGGATCCCGGTTCCGTCCAGCGGGCGGTCGAGGCCGTGGTCGAGCGCCACGGCACGATCGACGTCCTCGTCAACAACGCGGGCATCAACGTCGAGGGGCAGGTGGCCGACCTGTCCTGGGACGGGTGGCGCCGCTGCATGGACGTCAACGCGGGCGGGGTCTTCCTGGTGAGCCGGGCGGTCGCCGAGGTGATGAAGGGGGCGGGCCGGGGCCGCATCCTCAACGCCGCGTCGTTCGCCGCGATCGTGCCCAGCGTCGGCAGCGCCGCCTACGCCGCCTCCAAGGCCGCGGTCGTGCAGTTCACCCGTGTCCTGGCCTCCGAGCTCGGACCCTGGGGCATCACGGTGAACGCCTACGCCCCCGGCATGGTCCCCACGGCCATGAACGGCTTCGCCGAGATGGAACCGGCCGCGCAGGACCGCCTGCTCGACACGCTGTCGCTGCGGCGGTGGGAGAGCCCCGACGACGTGGCCGACCTCCTGCTGTTCCTGGCCAGCGACGCGGCCTCGTACATCACGGGGACCCTGATCGACGTCTCCGGCGGCAAGCTCGCCACCCAGGTCCCCAGCCGCGCGTACGACGCGGCAGCCGCTGCGGAGGCGCGACGGTCCGTGCCCTGAGGGCCGGGACCTCCGCGCGCATCCTCGCCACGCGTGGGTGAAGCGCTTCAAGAATCACTGGTGATGGCGTTGACCTCCGGCGGGGACGGTGCCTACGCTTCTTCTGAAGCGCTTCAATGACGGTGTGCTCCGCCGCGGGGTCCGCGGCCATCTCGATGAGGAGAGCCTTGTGAAGACCACGTTCCTGCGCCGCTCGGCGATCTGCGCCGCCGCGGCGGTGCTGCCGATGTCGATGTCGGCCTGCAGCGCCGGCAGCCTCGGCTCCTCCGACGACTCGGGCAGCGGTGCCACGGAGATCACGTTCCTGGTCGACAACGCACCCTCCACCCTCCTGGGGGCCGAGGCGCTGGTCGAGGACTTCAACGCCTCCCAGGACGAGGTCCAGGTCGACGTGGAGACGCGCCCGCAGGGCGGCGAGGGTGACAACCTCGTCAAGACCCGCCTGCAGACCGGCAGCATGGCCGACGTCTTCGCCTACAACTCCGGCTCGCTGTTCCAGCAGATCGCCCCCGAGGAGACGCTCACGCCGCTCACGGACCAGCCCTACGTGGACCTGGTCGACGACAGCTTCACCCCCCAGGTCAGTGCCGGTGGCGAGGTCTACGGCGTCCCCTACGGGACCGCCTTCGGCGGTGGGGTGCTGTACAACAGGAAGGTCTACGAGCAGCTGGGCCTTCAGGTGCCGAAGACCTGGGCCGAGTTCGTCGCCAACAGCGAGGCGATCAAGGCCGCCGGCATCGCCCCGGTGATCCAGACGTACCAGGACACCTGGACCTCGCAGTTGCTGGTCCTGGGCGACTTCCACAACGTGGCCGCGGCCAACCCCTCCTTCGCGGAGGACTACACCGCCGGTGAGGCCAAGTACGCCACCGACCCCGCGGCCATCAAGGGCTTCGAGCACACGCAGCAGATCCACGACCAGAACCTCCAGAACAGCGACTTCGCCTCCGCGAAGGTGGAGGACGGCATCCGGATGCTGCTCGACGGCACCGGAGCCCAGTACCCCATGCTCTCGAGCATGGTGGCGACCGCGATGAGCATCGACCCCGAGAAGATCGAGGACATCGGCTTCTTCGCCCTGCCGGGTGACGACCCGGCCACCTACGGGCTGACCGCCTGGTTCCCGGGCGGGGTGTACGTGCCGAAGACGACGACGGGCGACGAGCTGGAGGCCGTCAACCAGTTCCTCGCCTTCCTCGCCACCCCGACGGCCTGCGACATCCTCACCGAGACGACGGTGCCCACCGGCCCCTACCTCGTCGAGGGGTGCGAGCTGCCCGACGACGTCCCCCAGGTGACCGAGGACGTCAGCGCCTACTTCGAGAACGACCAGCAGAGCCCGGCACTGGAGTACCTCTCGCCGATCAAGGGCCCGGCCCTGGAGCAGATCCTCGTCGAGGTCGGCTCGGGCATCCGCCCGGCGCAGGAGGCCGCGGAGCTGTACGACCAGGACGTCGAGAAGCAGGCCCGGCAGCTGGGCCTCGAGGGCTGGTGATCCGAGCCGTTCCCCCGTTCCGGCCCGTGACGGCCGGAGCGGTCTGACCCGAGAGGGAGGAAACCATGGCCACGACGCTCAGCTCGGCGCCTTCTGCGGCCACCCCAGGCCGGTCGGGCAGGTCGGGGCGCCGGCGCAGTCCCTACCCGGGGTGGTTCTACCTGCCCGCCGCGGTGGTGTACGGCGTGCTGTTCCTGGTGCCGACCCTGCTGTCGTTCTACTTCAGCATGACCCGGTGGACGATCTTCGACAGTGAGTTCATCGGTTTCGGCAACTTCGTGCAGTTCTTCCAGGAACCGGCCCTGGTGAAGGGCTTCACCAACACCTTCGTCTACGCGGTCGTCACCTCCGGAGCCAAGGTCGTGCTCGGGCTGGGGCTGGGGATGCTGCTGACCAGCCAGATCGTGGGGCGCGGGTACCTGCGCGCGGTGGTCTTCTTCCCCGTGCTGGTCTCCTCCGTCGGGGTGGGCATCACCTTCCAGGTCCTGATGCACCCCTCGCGCGGGGCGATCAACTCCGCACTGGGGGTGCTCGGCATCGACGGGCCCGGCTGGCTGGTCGATCCGCAGCTGGCGCTGCTGTCGGTGGCGCTGGTCGACGTGTGGAAGGGCGTGGGCCTGGCCACGCTGATCTACATGGCCGGGATCGTCTCGATCCCCAAGGAGTACTACGAGGCCGCCAAGG
>NZ_JBJLRI010000057.1:0-28641 GCF_050871405.1 Kineococcus esterisolvens | reverse complement strand
TGTGTGCGTGTTTTGGTGCTGTTTTTGTTACTGTCTGCCCGCGGCGGGTGCCGCCCGCCCCGGCGCGGGCCGGGGCGCCCCCCCGGCCGGGCCGCCCAGCGCCCGGCCGCGGTGCCGCCCGGGCCCCACGGCCGCCGCCTCCAGCGCGAGGCGGCGGCGGCCCGCCGGCGGGGTGGACGCGACTCGACCGGGCGTGGGCCGGCGACCGAGGGAAGGTCCCGCGTGCCGACGACCCCCCAGCACCACACCTCCGGCCGGACCCCCGGCGAGCCGACCCCGGAGGGCGCCGCCGCCGCGGCGGGCCGCCCGGCCCGCCGCTGGTCGCGGCTCCTCGCCCCCGGCGTCGTCGCGGTCGGCGCCGCCGCCCTCGGCGTGGCCGCCCTGACCGGGGGACCGGCCCCCGAGGCCGAGGCCGCCGTGCCCGACCACCTCCTGGTCGCCGCCACCGAGCAGCTGCGGGTCGAGCACTCCGCGGCCTGGTTCTCCGCCCGCGAGGACCGCGCCGCCGCCGACGCCCGCGTCGAGGCGGAGCGCGTCGCCGCCGAGGAGGCCCGCCTGGCCGCCGAGGCGGCGGCCGCCGCCGAGGCCGCCCGTCTGGCCGAGGAGGCCCGGGCCGCGGCCGCCGCCGCGGCCGCCCGCAGCGCGCAGCGCGACCCGCGCTCCGTCGCCCGCGCCCTGGTCGCCGAGCGCGGCTGGGGCGAGTCGCAGTTCTCCTGCCTGGACTCGCTGTGGACCAAGGAGAGCGGCTGGCAGTGGGATGCGGACAACCCCACCTCCAGCGCCTACGGCATCCCTCAGGCCCTGCCGGGCAGCAAGATGGCCTCCGCCGGCGCGGACTGGGAGACCAACCCCGTCACCCAGATCACCTGGGGCCTGCGCTACATCGAGAGCCGCTACGGCACCCCGTGCTCGGCCTGGTCGCACTCGCAGGCCAACAACTGGTACTGAGCCCGCGGCGTCAGCCGGTCACCCCGCCGCACGGGCAGCCCAGCGCCGCGCACAGCGACGGGCGCAGCTCGTGCGGCCCGCCGGCGGGCCGGGGGAACGGCGCCCGCAGCACCCGCGTCCCCGAGCCGACGGTGACGAGCACGTCCAGGCCGTAGCGGTCCAGGCCCACGACGGACACCTCGCGGGTGCGCGCCGCCTCGCCGGCCGGCAGCTCGCGCAGCACCCACGCCACCAGCGCGTCGCGGTGCCCGGCCTCCAGGTGGGACACCACGCCGTCCTCGTCGGCGTAGAAGGGGTCCGCGGTGGCCGCCGCGACGGCGTCCTCGTCCAGCAGGTGCACGCCCTGGGCGGTGGTGACGCGCACGTCGGCGACCTCCAGGCGCCACAGGGCCCGGGTGGTGCCGACGTCCAGCAGCGCCCCCAGGGGCCGCACCGCCGCCGCCGCCTGCGCCAGCTCGCGCTGGCCGGCCGCGTCCACGCGCTCGACCCAGCCGGTCACGCACAGCCGGGCGCGCGGCAGCGCCGCCTGCCCCGGCGGCACGTCCAGCACGTCCAGCACCGCGGGGACCCCCGAGGCCCCCGCCGGCGCCCCCTCCGCCGCCTCGGCCAGCTCCACCAGCCGCTCGTGCAGGGCGTCGCCGGTGCCCACGAGCAGCAGCAGCGCGCCGGAGGCGTCGGCGAGGTGCTGCACCCGGTGCGCGTCGGTGCGGCCCGCGCCGCGCGCACCGGTCGCACCGGTGTCGTGCACGGCGGGACCGTGGTGCGGGCAGCCGCCGGCCGCGTCGGTGCGGGGCAGGTGCAGGGTGCCCGGGACCGTCCCCTGGGCCAGGGTGCGGGCCCACTGCGCGGGGGTGGTGCGCAGCGGCAGGGGCTCCGGTGTCGAGGGCACCTGCCCGCAGGCCGTAGAGTTGGGAGCGGTGCGCTCCGAATGCTCGCTCGGTGCCGTGGTCCACCTGGTCACGTGTGCCTCCTCGGAGCGCGATCGTCCTGACCTCGCGGCAGCAGCCGCGTCGAGCTCGTCTCGACTGAGGTCAGGCTAACCTTACGATCTGGAGGAAGAATGAACAACGCGCGTCCCAAGGTGCGCATCAGCCGTGCCCTGGGGGTGGCCCTCACCCCGAAGGCCGCCCGCTACATGGACCGCCGCCCGTACCCGCCGGGCATGCACGGCCGCAAGCAGAAGAAGGCGTCGGACTACGCCACGCAGCTGCGCGAGAAGCAGCGCCTGCGCTACCAGTACGACGTCAGCGAGACGCAGCTGCGCCGCGCGTACGACCTCGCCAAGCGCAAGCCGGGCAAGACGGGCCAGAACCTCGTCCAGCTCCTGGAGACCCGCCTGGACGCGGTCGTGTGGCGCGCCGGTTTCGCCCGCACCATCTACCAGGCGCGCCAGATGGTCGTGCACCGCCACATCGTGGTCGACGGCCGCCGCGTGGACCGCCCGTCCTTCCGGGTCGTGCCCGGCCAGGTCGTCGAGGTCGCCCCGCGCAGCAAGTCCAAGACCCCGTTCATCGTGGCCGCCGAGGGCGGCTGGAGCGAGAACGAGATCCCCGGCTGGCTGGACGTCGCCCGCCAGGACCTGACCGCCCGCGTGCAGGCCCTGCCCGTGCGCGAGCAGATCCCGGTGACCTGCGACGAGCAGCTCGTCGTCGAGTACTACTCGCGCTGAGCCCCGCTCAGCACCCCGGCGCCGAGGGCGCCGGTCCCCGCGAGGGGGCCGGCGCCCTCGGTGCGTGCGGGCGGGCTCAGCCCAGGGCGTCGCCGGCCAGCGCCAGGTTCTGGATCGCGGCCAGCGAGAACTGCGCGGCGTCGTTCGTGGACAGCGTGCGCGCCTCGTCCACCGCGGTGAGCACCTCCGGCGGTTCCAGCCGCCGCCGCGTGAACGCCTCCGCGCGCAGGAACTCCCCGCCGCGCTCGAACTCCTGCCACGCCCGGCGCGCCAGCGCCGCGTCGCCCGTGCGGGCCGCCGCGTACGCCGTCAGCCGGCTGTGCGCCTGCTCCAGGTGCGTGCCCTCCAGCGGGGCGCCCACCTCCGCCGCCTGCTCGGCGGCGGGCGCGTTGAACAGCCTGCAGTAGCGCAGCCAGGCCGCCTCGAACGCCGCGCCCACCTCCGTGCCCGCGGTGAGGTCCACCAGTTCGCTGGCGATCTCCACCAGGCCGAACACCGCCGACAGGTGCGACACCGAGACCCGGTCGCGCGTGGTGTCGAAGCGGCCGCGGTCCAGGTCGTACAGCGCCTCACCGGTGAGGAAGCCCTGCGGCAGCGCCGCGATGTCCGCCATCGTGCCCAGCAGCCTCTCGCGCGAGCGCGCCGAGCCGGTGCGTTCCCAGTCCGCCAGCCACGTGGCCGCCAGCGAACCCCAGTCGGTGCCCAGGCCCACCGCCAGCGCCTCGCGGCGCGGGGCGTACGTGGCCGCGTCCTCGCGCACCTTGCGGGTCGGGTCCAGCGCCAGGAACGTGGTGTCGGAGTCCACCAGTTCCGCCATCAGGTCGCCCGTGTGCTCGTCCGCCGTCAGGAAGTGCAGGAACCTGCGGTAAGCGGGGTTGGAGATGCGCAGCTGCTTGGCGCTGCAGCCGAAGTGCTGCACGTTGTGCCGCGAGCCCAGGCCCGCCCAGCGGCCCAGGTGGTAGACGTCCACGTCGCCCGTGTGGCGGGTCATGGCGCGCGCCATGCGGAAGACGTCCGCACGGCCGGTGCGCAGGAAGCTGGTCCACAGCCACAGGTCCGGCGACAGCTCGGAGTTGTCCCACGCGTACCCGCCCACGTCGTAGCGCCACACGTGCCGGTCGGCGTCGTAGGCGTGCATGACGTCGCCGTGGTTCCAGAACCCGTACCAGCGGCGCTGCTCCACCTGGTCGAGGTAGAAGTCGAGCAGGAACTCCAGCCGGTCCTCCAGCGCCGCGCGCTCCGGCGTCGAGCGGTCCACCGGTGCCCAGTCGCCGAAGACGCCCGCGGCGTGCAGGGCCGCCGGGGTCGCCGCCAGCTGCGGTGCGGCGCCCGCCGCGCGGGCGTCGTCGGCCACCCGCTGCACCGGGGGGGTGCCCGGGTGCGCGGTGAACGTCAGCTCCGAGGTGCGGCCGGTGCCGTGCGCGTCCGCGAACCCCTCCTCGAAGTCCTCGTAGGTGATCTCCAGAGCCTCCAGCTGCGAGGCGTGGTCGGGCGTGGAGGCGCCGTCGTTGTAGGGGCGCAGGTCCATGGGCACGGCGTCCGGCGCCCACAGCCACGCCGTCACCTCCGCCACGTCCTCGCCGGCCCGCCCCGCCGCGCCGGCCACGTCCAGGCCGGCCGGGTGCGACTGCCAGAAGTCCGCCACCGCCACCGCCAGCGCCCCGCCGGGGTCGCCCACGCACACGTACCCGGCGGCCCGGGTCCCGGCCGCCGCACCCACCCAGCCGCGCCCGGGCCCCAGCCGCTTGGCGATGGTGAACCCGTCCGCGGTCGGCTGGCGCAGCCGGTACTGCGACCAGGCCGGCACGTGGTGCAGCAGCGCGGGCACCGGAGCGGTCCAGGACTCCACCGGGGGCGTCGCCCGCCCGGCGAGCTGCGCTGCGCGCACCTGCTCACCGGGGTCGCGGCGCAGCCCCGTGATCCCGCGCACCGCCTCGCGGAACACGCCGCCCTCGGCGCTGGCGAAGCGCACGTGCCGGTCGTGCAGCTCGGCGCGCAGCGGCACCTGCACCCGCACGCCCAGCGCGGCGAGGAAGTCGCGCTCGCCGTCGCCGTCGAAGACGAAGGAGTGCACCACGCCCACGCTGCGGGCGCCGGCGTGCACGACGAGGCGCACCGTGAACGGCAGCCAGGCGCGCTCGGCGCCGGCCGGGTCGGTGCCGCGGTGCCGCCCGCGCAGCCGCAGCACGGCGCGCACCGGGCCGCGCTGCTCGACGGCCACCTCCTCCACCGCGCCGTCGAAGGCCGTGCGCTCGTGCCCGGCGGGGTCGGCGGCCAGCTCGCTGACCAGCCGCGCACCCCCGGCCACCACGGTGCCGTCCAGCTCCAGCGACTCGAACAGCACCGGGCCGCGGCGGGGCACCCGCAGCAGCAGCCCCCCGGCGTCGACGACGACCCGCCCGCCGTCCTCGCTCACGCGCACCACCGGCGACCCGCCGTCGTGCAGCGGACCGGGGGCACCGGGGGCGACGAGCACCCGGTAGGCGGGGGAGGGGGCCGCTGTCGCCGGCAGCGCCACCCCGCTCCACTTGGTGCTGCCGTCCGGCCAGGTGGCGAGCGGCCAGAACTGCGCCGGCACCGCCGCACCCGCGGCGTCCACGACGCGCAGGCCCTCCGCGCCGCTCACCAGGCCCCGCGGCAGCGGCACCCCCAGGGTCGCGCCACCGGGCAGGTCCCCCGGTGCGGCGTCGTCGATCCAGCGCAGCGGCACCTCGTGCAGCGCGCCCCCCACCGGCCCGGCCGGGGCCGTCGTGGTCACCTCGTCCAGGCTCACGCCTGCTCCACCTCCAGGTCGCTCCAGCGCGCCACCAGGGGCGCCATCTGCCGGAACCCCACGCGCCCGGCCCCGGCGGCCGGGCCGGTGGCCCCGTCGTCGGCCCAGCGCAGCAGTTCCAGCCCGTCGATCGAGAACCTCACCCGCGGGCCGTCCTTGACGAGCTCCAGCCGGTAGGGGCCGTCCGCGTCCCCGTGCGGGGGCAGCGGGTCCGCGCCCTGCGCCACGAGGTGGAAACCCGGCGCCTTGCGCAGGTTGCAGGTCAGGAAGCGCCGCTCGCTCGCCCACTTGCGGCGGTAGAACGAGACGTGCACCGCCCGCACGTCCGAGGAGTGGTACTGCGGGTACAGCCCGGCGCGCGGGGCCAGGGCGGGGGAGAAGAGGTCCTCCCCGCCCGTGCCGGCGGCCCCGGCGAACACCATCGCCAGGCCCTCGCCCGACAGGGGCGTGAACCCCACCGACACGCGCACCGAGTCCCCGAACACCTCCGGGCACCAGAACGTGAAGTGCGAGGAGTCGGCGTCGGGATCGGCGGCCGAGCTGGTCAGCACGGTGCCGGCGGGACCGGGTTCGGCGACGACGGGGCCCTCGGCGACCCAGCCGGCCAGGTCGGCGGCGCTGCGCAGCGGGTTGCGGTAGGCGCCGGTCGTGCTGCCGGTGGTCGTGGTGCTGCTGCCGGTGGTGGTCACGATCCCTTCCCGTCCAGGACGGCGGGCAGCGCCCGCGCGACGTAGGCCGCGACGCCGCGCGCACCGCGGTGGCTGAAGTGGGTGTCGTCGGCCAGGCCGTCGGGCCAGCACGGGTGCTCGCCGGGGGCCAGGTGCACGAACAGCTTCATCGAGCGCTGCGGTCCCAGCTGGTCGTACCACCAGGAGGTGAAGACCTCCAGGTCCACCAGCGGCACCGCCTCGCGGGCGGCCAGCTCGCGCACCGCGGCGGGGTACTCGCCCAGCGTGGGCTCCAGCACGGCGCCGGTGAACCGGCGCCGTGCCACGGACGTGCACAGCACCGGTCTGGCACCGGCGTCCCGCGCCTCGGCGACGAACGCCGCGAGGTTCGCGCTGTACCCGCCGCGGGCGTCCAGCTCACCGGGCCTCTTCTGGTCGTTGTGCCCGAACTGCACGACGACCACGTCGCCCTCGGCGGTGCGCGACAGCAGGTCCGCCCAGCGGCCCTCGTCGCGGAAGGACGCGGTGCTCGCCCCGCCGACGGCGAGGTTGCGCACCGCCCAGCCGGACACCTGACCCAGGTGGGCGCCCCACCCGGACATCGGCTCCTCGGCGGCCGGGCAGGCGGCCACCGTCGAGTCCCCGGCCAGGTGCACGCGAAGCGGCCCGCGCTGCGGCGCGCTCACCCCTTCACCGAGCCGATGAGCATGCCCTTGGCGAAGTGCTTCTGCAGCAGCGGGTAGAACAGCAGCACGGGCAGCGTCGCCACCGCGATGACGGCCAGCTTCATGCCCTGCTCCGGCGGGACGTAGTTCGGGTCGATCTCGCCGGAGGCCATCTCCGCGCCGGCCGTCACCTGCCGCAGGAACACCTGCAGCGTCCACATGTCCGGGTCGTTCAGGTACAGCAGCGGCGACATGAAGTCGTTCCAGATGCCCACCGCGTAGAACAGCGTGAACGTCGCCAGGACCGGCTTGGACAGCGGCAGCACGATGCGCAGCAGCACCCCGACGTCGGTCGCACCGTCGATGCGGGCGGACTCCTCCAGTTCCGGGGGCATCGCCTGGAAGAAGTTCTTGATGATGATCAGGCTGAACGGGTTGATCGCCATGGGCAGGACCAGCGCCCAGTAGGTGTTCAGCAGCCCCAGCTCGCGCACGACGAGGAACGTGGGGATCATGCCGGCGGAGAAGACGAGGGTGACGACCACCATGCCCAGCACGAGGTTGCGTCCCGGCAGGGACTTCTTCGCCAGCGGGTACGCCATCGTGACCGTCAGCAGGAGCTGGATCGCGGTGCCCACCACGGTCACGAGGACGGTGGTGACCATGGCGCGGACGAACGCGGGGGAGGAGAGGATGGAGCGGTAGGACTCCAGCGTCCACTCCTCCGGCCACACGAAGAACGCGCGACGGGACAGTTCGGCCTCCGTCGCGAACGAGCCGGCCATCACGTACAG
Source organism: Kineococcus esterisolvens (assembly GCF_050871405.1). Classification (NCBI taxonomy): domain Bacteria; kingdom Bacillati; phylum Actinomycetota; class Actinomycetes; order Kineosporiales; family Kineosporiaceae; genus Kineococcus; species Kineococcus esterisolvens. Next base: position 21,124 of record NZ_JBJLRI010000057.1, on the reverse strand, counting down.
GAACGGCAGGACCGCGGCGAGGCCGATGACGCTGAGAACGACGACGTTCGCGACGTCGAACACGCGCCCGGCCGGGGTGTTGAAGCGGTAGCGCTCACGGGCCATCAGAAGATCCCCGATCCGTCGAGCTTCTTGGCGAGGCGGTCGGCGCCGAGCACCAGCACCACGCCGACGATGGCCTTGAACAGCCCGACGGCGGTGGAGTAGCTGTAGGCGCCCTGGGTGATGCCGACGAAGTAGACGTAGGTGTCGAAGACGTCCGCGACGCTGCGGTTCAGCGCGTTGGTCATGAGGTAGATCTGCTCGAAACCGGTGTTGAGGATCTGCCCGATGGCCAGCACCAGCATGATGACGATCGTGCCGCGGATGGACGGCAGTGTCACGTGCCAGACCCGCTGGAAGCGCCCCGCCCCGTCGACGATCGCGGCCTCGTACTGCTCCTGGTCCACCGTGGCCAGCGCGGCCAGGAAGATGATGGTGCCCCAGCCGGTGTTCTTCCAGACCTCCTGCGCGACGATGATGGCCCGGAACCACTCGGGATCGGTCAGGGGGGTGGCCTCTGAGCCGGTCACGGTCTGGATCAGCTGCAGCAGCGGGCCGGCGTCGACCGACAGCAGCAGGTACGTCAGGGAGGCGACCACCGTCCAGGACAGGAAGTGCGGGATGTAGACCAGCGTCTGCACCGTGCGCTTGAGCAGGTTCAGCCGCACCTCGTTGAGCAGGACCGCCAGGACGATCGTCAGCGGGAACGCCACGCACAGGTTCAGCAGCGCCAGGACCAGCGTGTTGACCAGCAGCCGGGGGAAGTCGGGGTTGGTGAAGAAGTCCGTGAAGTGGGCCAGGCCCACCCACGGGCTGTCCGTGATGCCGAGGAACGGCACGTAGTCCTTGAAGGCGATGACCGCCCCGCCCATCGGGGCGTAGCGGAACACCACGAAGTACGCGACGCCGGGCAGCAGCAGCAGGTACAGCCAGGAGTTGCGGCGGACCCGGGCGGCCACCCGCCGCGAGGGGTCGGGGCCACGGACCCCGACCGCCTCGCGGACGCCCCTGGTGGGGGGCGGCTGGATCGCCGTCACGAGTTCTCCTGGTCCAGCTGGTTGATCTCGGCGATGATCTGGTCACCACCGCTGCTGCGCCAGCGCTCGATGGCGTCCTGCAGGGCGGCCTTGTCGATCTGGCCGGCCAGGTACTGCAGGCGGGCGTCCGAGACGATGTTGTCCAGCTGGGCGCCCTTGAGGACGTAGGTCTCCGAGACGTAGGGGGCGGCCTCGTCGAAGACGGCGTTCTCCATGTCGGCCTCCTCGATGGCCCGGCGCTCGTCGTACTCGCTCTGCTCGTACTCGGTGGCCATCTTCGGGTCGTAGGCCTCGTAGCCGGCCACGTTGGTGCCGAGCTGCGCCCAGCTCTGCACGGACTCGGTGAGGGCCTGCGCCTCGGGGGTGTCGATGGCCTGCGCCTTGCCGTCGACGACGGTGAAGTTCACCCCCTCGATCCCGTTGTTCTCCAGGATCTGCGCGTCCTCGGACGCCATCGTGTCGAGGAACTGCAGCACGTCGCGCAGCTGCTCCTCGGTGCGCACCTGGGACTTCGGGATCACCAGGAAGCCGCTGTAGCCGGTGGTGGGGTGGGCGTGCATCTCGCCGTCGGGGCCGACGAGGTTGCCTGTGGAGTCCACGTAGTTCTGGAAGTTCTCGGGGTCCTGCTGCTTGAAGAGCTTCCGGATGACCTCGGCGCGGGAGTGGACGTCGACGATGATGCCGCCCTTGCCCTGGAAGAACGGCTCATTCCAGGAGGCGGAGTCCAGGGTCGCGTAGTCGGGGTTGACCCAGCCGTTGTCGATGAGGTTCTTCTCGTAGTCCACCGCCTCCAGCCACTCGGGGGTGGTGAAGTTCGGCACGAGCTCGCCGTCCCGCTCGGTCCAGCCGTTGCCCGCGCCGAACCAGGTCGCCATGACGTCCCAGGGGCTGTTGCTGTTGATGCCGCCGGGCCACTTGGGGACGATCAGACCGGAGGTGTCGTCCACGCCGTTGCCGTCGGGGTCGTCCTCGGTGAAGGCTCGGGCGACGTTCGCCAGGTCCTCGGTGGTCTTCGGCATCTGCAGGCCCAGCTTGTCGAGCCAGTCCTTGCGGACGATGACGCTGGTGCGCATGACGTCGCGGGCGCGGTAGATGCCGTACACGGTGCCGTTGACGCTGGCCGCCTCCTGCACCTCGGGGTTCTCCGTGGTGAGGTTCGGGTAGTCGGCCAGGACGTCGGTGAGGTCCCAGAAGGCGCCGGCCTGGGCGTTCTTCACGAAGCCGGGCGTCTTGCCCTGGATGACCATGACGGTGGGGACCTGGTCGCCGGCGAGGGTGACGTTCGTCTTGTCCTCGTAGGAGGAGTTCGGCACCCAGGTGACCTCGATCTGCTTGCCGGTCATCTCCTCCAGGCGCTTCTCGACCTCGTCGCCCTGCTGCGGCGGCTGCGCGCCCAGGAACGGCGCCTGGATGCTGATGGTGTCCAGCGCGGCGTCCTCACCGCCGGAGGCGTCGGAGGAGGAGCAGCCGGAGGCGACCAGTGCGGCGGCGGCGAGCGCCGCGGCGGCGGCGAGGGTGCGTGGGGTCCTGGGCACGGTGACTCCTTCGTCGGGGGGCGCGCCGGCGGGTGCCGGCGGTCGGTGGTGGGGGCGGGGCCGGCGGGCGGCTCAGCCCGCGGCGGCCCGGGCGCTCACGCGCTCGTCGTTGCGCTCGAAGGTGCCGAGCGCCAGCGCGGTCACGAGGTGCAGGAGGGTCGCGGCGCTGAGGAAGAGCGCCAGTCCCGGCAGGGCCCGCGTCACGGCCAGGACGACCACGACGCTCAGCAGCGGCAGCAGCGCCGCGACCGGGTTGGCCAGGAGGAACGAGGCGGCCGTGGGCAGGTAGCGCCGCAGCGGCAGGTCGTAGTGGACGTACAGCGGCAGCAGGACCACGGCGACGGCGGCGAGCGCGAGCCCCGCCATGGCCGTGGCGGCGGCCACCGCGTCGGCGGCGGCGCCCTCGCGGCCGGCGAAGACCCGCCAGTTGGCCAGCAGGAGCAGGCCGGTCAGCAGCACCGGCAGCAGGACCGCGTTGGAGCGGACGAGTTCCGCGCGCCAGGTGTGTGCGAAGACCCGCGCGGTGCCGGCCGTCTCGCCGCGCAGCCTGCGGCGGCTGACGGTGGCGGCGGCCGCGCTGGCCGGGGCGAGGCCGAGGACCACGCCACCGGCGAGGGTGCCGGCCAGCCACAGGAGGTTGACGAGGGCGAGCCACACCAGGGCGTCGCACGCGTCGTGCGCGCGCAGCGCCCAGCCCCCGGCGGGGGGCGTCCCCGTGCTGCTCACCGACACCACCTCGCGATCCACGTCGACCGGGGTCCTGCTGACCCGGCCACCGTAGGATGAAACGAATCAGAGGGGCAAGCGCTTACCGGACATTTTCCGTCGCGCCGTGCCGCGGGGGAGCGCCCGTGCGTCCTCGCGCCGGGCGCACCCCCGCCCCGTCGCCCTCCCCGCCCGGCGGGTCAGCGCCGCGGCGGCGCCGTCATCGACATGACGTCCAGCGCGTCGTCGAGCTGGGCCTCGCTGACCTCGCCGCGCTCGACGTACCCCAGCGCCACCACGGCCTCGCGCACGGTCGTGCCGTGCGCCACGGCGTGCTTGGCGACCTTCGCGGCCGCCTCGTAGCCGATGACCCGGTTCAGCGGGGTGACGATGGAGGGGGAGGACTCCGCGTACCGGCGGCACTGCTCCTCGTCGGCCTCCAGGCCGTCGACCGTGCGGTCGGCCAGCAGCCGGGAGGCGTTGCCCAGCAGGCGGGTGGACTCCAGCACGTTGCGGGCCATCACGGGGATCTGCACGTTCAGCTCGAAGGAGCCGCTGGCACCCGCCCAGGCGACGGTGGCGTCGTTGCCGACGACCTGCGCGCACACCATGAGCACCGCCTCGGGGACGACCGGGTTGACCTTGCCCGGCATGATCGAGCTGCCGGGCTGCAGGTCCGGCAGGCGCAGCTCGCCCAGGCCGGTGCGCGGGCCCGAGCCCATCCAGCGCAGGTCGTTGCAGACCTTCGTCAGGCTCACCGCCACCACCCGCAGCGCGCCGGACAGCTCCACCAGGGCGTCGCGGGCGCCCTGGGCCTCGAAGTGGTCCTCGGCCTCCGTCAGCGGCAGCCCCGTGTCGGCGGCCAGCAGCTCGATGACGCGCTGCGGGAAGCCGGGCGGGGTGTTGATGCCGGTGCCCACGGCCGTGCCGCCCAGCGGGACCTCCGCGACGCGCTCCACCGTGGCCCGCACGCGCTGCACCCCGCGGCGCACCTGCGCCGCGTAGCCGGCGAACTCCTGTCCCAGCGTGACGGGCGTGGCGTCCATGAGGTGGGTGCGCCCGGACTTCACCACGCCGGCGAACTCCTGCGCCTTGCGCCGCAGCGAGGCCTCCAGGTGCTCCAGCGCCGGCACCAGCTCGTTGACCACCGCGGCGGTGGCCGCCACGTGCACCGAGGTGGGGAAGACGTCGTTGGAGGACTGCGAGGCGTTGACGTGGTCGTTCGGGTGCACCGGGCGGCCCAGCCGCTCCGTCGCCAGGGTCGCGATCACCTCGTTGGCGTTCATGTTGGAGCTGGTCCCCGAGCCGGTCTGGAAGACGTCGACGGGGAACTCCGCGTCCCAGCGCCCGGTGGCGACCTCGTCGGCGGCGTCCGCGACGGCGCGCGCCAGGTCCTCCTCGAGCACGCCCAGCTCGGCGTTGGCCAGCGCCGCGGCCTTCTTGATGCGCGCCAGCGCCTCGATGTGCGCCCTCTCCAGCGGCGTGCCCGAGATCGGGAAGTTCTCCACCGCCCGCTGCGTCTGCGCGCGGTACTTGGCGGCGGCCGGGACCCTGACCTCCCCCATCGTGTCGCGCTCGATCCGGTGACCGGGCTGCTCGGTGCCGGGGGTGCTGGTGAGGTCGTCAGTGGCCATGGGGCCATCCTGCCAAGGCCACCGGCCGCACCCGCCCGGCCCCGCGCCGGTTGTCGCGCAGATCACGGTCCGCTCACGATCCGCCGCCGGGCGCCCGCCCCCCGCGATCTCCGAGTGCACCCGCCGTGCGGTGGGTGCACTCTGGCCGCACGGACGACGGGCGGACACCGCTCGCCGGGCGGTCCGCCGGACGACGACGTCGGAGGAGGAGCGAGTGAGCAGCGCGTGGCGCACCCGGGTCGGGGCGGTGAGTGCCGGCGTCGTGCTGGCGAGCACCCTGGCCGCGTGCGGAGACGGCACCGGGGCCTCGGGGCCGCCGGTGCTCACCTGGTACGTCAACCCGGACGCCGGGGGGCAGGCCACCATCGCCGAGCGGTGCACCACCGCGGCCGACGGCGCCTACACCATCGAGACGTCCATCCTGCCGCGCGACGCGGCCGCCCAGCGCGAGCAGCTCATGCGGCGCCTGGCCGGGGGGGACTCCTCCATCGACCTGATGAGCCTGGACCCCGTCTTCGTGCCCGAGGCGGCCGAGGCGGGCTTCCTGGCCCCCATCCCGGACGACCTGCAGCAGTCGCTGACCACCGGCATCGCCGAGGGCGCCGTGCAGGGCGCCACCTGGGACGACGAGCTGGTCACCGCGCCGTTCTGGGCCAACACCCAGCTGCTGTGGTACCGCGAGTCGATGGCCCGCGCCGCCGGCCTGGACCCCGCGCAGGCGCAGACGTGGACGTGGCAGCAGATCATCGACGCCGCTGCCGCCGGGGACAGCGCCATCGGCGTGCAGGGGCAGCGGGCGGAGTCCATGACGGTGTGGGTCAACGCCCTGATCGAGTCCGCCGGGGGGCGGATCATCGAGAACCCCGACGCCCCCGTCGACGAGATCAGCCTGGGCATCGACTCCCCGGCCGGGGAGGCCGCCGCCGACGTCATGCAGGCCATCACCGCCGCGGGCGTGGCCGGGCCCGGCATCGACAACCGCGACGAGGCCGCCACCGCCGACCTGTTCGAGCAGGGCGGGCTGATGTTCGCGACCAACTGGCCGTTCGTCTACGCCCAGGCCCAGCAGGGCGCCGAGCAGGGCACGGTGGACCCGGCGGTCTTCGAGGACTACGCCTGGACCACCTACCCGCGGATCAGCCCCGACCAGCCGTCCGCACCGCCGCTCGGCGGGATCAACGTCGGCGTCGGCGCCTACAGCGAGCACCAGCAGGAGGCGCTGGCCGCGATGGAGTGCATCGTGTCCCCGGAGAACCAGGCCGCGTACATGATCAGCGACGGCAACCCCGCCGCGGCCCTGGAGGTCTACGACCTGCCCGAGGTGCGCGAGGCCTACCCGATGGCCGACGTCATCCGGGAGTCGCTGCAGGCGGCCGCCCCGCGGCCGCAGACGGCCTACTACAACGAGGTCAGCACGGGCATCCAGTACACCTGGCAGCCGGTCTCCGCGGTCGGCGACGAGACGCCGCGGGTCTCCCAGGAGTTCGTGCTGCAGGTCCTGAGGGGGGAGAGGCTCCTGTGACCGCTGTCACCACGCCGCAGGTCGAGCTCGCGAACTCGCCGCGCACCAAGCGCCGCCGCGGCACCGACCGCTCGCGCCAGGAGGCGAGGCTGGGCTGGTACCTGGCCGGGCCGGCGTTCACCATCCTCGTCCTCGTCACCGGGTACCCCATCGTCCAGGCCGTCTACGAGTCGCTGTTCAGCTACCGGCTCACCGCGCCCGCGGACCGCGAGTTCATCGGCCTGTCCAACTACCAGGTCATCCTCACCGACCCGCTGTGGTGGGAGGCGCTGGCCAACACCGCGCTCATCACCCTGGTCACGGTCGCGGTGGAGCTCGTGATCGGCTTCGCGCTGGCGATGGTCATGCACAAGGTGCTCGGCTTCCTGCGGCCCATCGTCCGCACGGCCATCCTCGTCCCCTACGCGATCATCACCGTCGTCTCCGCCTACGCCTGGCAGTACGCGTTCTCCCTGACGACCGGGTTCATGAACGCCGTCGTCCCGGGCGTGCCGGACGACTTCGACTGGTTCGCGAACAAGTGGACGGCGCTGACCGTCATCTGCCTGTCGGAGATCTGGAAGACCACGCCGTTCATCTCGCTGCTGCTGCTGGCGGGCCTGGCGCAGGTCCCCGAGGACATGCACGAGGCCGCCAAGGTCGACGGCGCCTCGGCGCGCGAGCGGCTGTTCCGGGTGACGCTGCCGAACATGAAGGCGTCGATCATGGTGGCGCTGCTGTTCCGCGCCCTGGACGCCTTCCGCATCTTCGACAACGTCTACATCATGACCAACGGCGCCGCAGGCACCCAGACCGTGTCGTCGCTGGCCTACAACCAGACGATCAGCCGGCTGGAGATCGGTCTCGGCTCGGCCGTGTCGGTCCTGCTGTTCGTCTGCGTCCTGCTGATCTGCTTCCTGGCCATCAAGGTCTTCCGGGTGGACCTGGCCCGAGCGAGGGGGGAGTCCTGATGGGTGCGCTCTCGACCAAGGAGAAGACGCTCTGGTACCTCGGGGCGCTGGCCATCGTGCTCTACGCCCTGGTGCCGGTCGCGTGGATCGTCTCGTTGAGCTTCAAGAGCGAGGCGGACCTCTCCAACCGGAGCTTCCTGCCGACCAACGTCACGTGGGAGAACTACTCCGGCATCTTCAGCGGCACGGCCTCGGACCTCTTCCTGCCCGCGCTGCGCAACTCGATCATCGTCTGCCTGCTGGCCACGCTCATCGCCGTGGTGCTCTCGATGTTCGCCGCCTACGCCATCGCCCGGCTGAACTTCCCCGGCAAGCGCCTCATCCTCACCAGCGCGCTGGCCGTGGCGGTCTTCCCCGTCATCACGATGGTCACACCGCTGTTCAACCTGTGGCGGCGGATCGGCCTGTACGACACGATCCCCGGGCTCATCATCCCCTACCTGGCGCTGACCCTGCCGATCTCCATCTGGACGATGTCGGCGTTCTTCCGGCAGATCCCGTGGGACATGGAGCAGGCCGCGCAGGTCGACGGCGCCACCAGCTGGCAGGCGTTCCGCAAGGTCATCGTCCCGCTGGCCGCTCCGGGCGTCTTCACCACCGCCATCATCGCGTTCTTCATCGCGTGGAACGACTTCGTCTTCGGCATCTCGCTGACCTCGACCTCCGACGCCCAGCCGGTGCCGGCGGCACTGTCCTCGTTCACCGGATCCAGCTACTTCGTCCAGCCGACCGGCGCGATCTCCGCGGCGGCCGTCATCGTCACCATCCCCGTCGTCCTCCTGGCGCTGCTCTTCCAGCGCCGCATCGTCGCGGGTCTCACCAACGGCGCCGTCAAGGGCTGAGCCGTCGCCCGCGGACCAGAACAGGAGCTGATCGTGGCACGCATCGAGCTGAAGAACATCGTCAAGAAGTACGGGGACGGCTTCCCCGCCGTGAACGACGTGAGCTTGGACATCGCCGACGGGGAGTTCGTCATCCTCGTCGGGCCGTCCGGCTGTGGGAAGTCCACCCTGCTGCGCATGATCGTCGGCCTGGAGGACATCACCGGCGGCGAGTTGCTCATCGACGGCAAGCGGGTCAACGACCTGGCGCCGCGCGACCGCGACCTGGCGATGGTCTTCCAGAACTACGCGCTGTACCCGCACCTCACGGTGCGGGAGAACATCGAGTTCCCCCTGAAGCTCAGCCACAGCAAGGTGCCCGACGACGAGATCCGCGGCCGCGTGCAGCGCGCCGCGGACATGCTGGAGCTGGGCGAGCACCTCGACCGCAAGCCCGCCAACCTCTCCGGCGGCCAGCGCCAGCGCGTCGCCATGGGCCGCGCCATCGTCCGCGACGCCAAGGCGTTCCTGTTCGACGAGCCGCTGAGCAACCTGGACGCCAAGCTGCGCGGGCAGATGCGCACCGAGATCGCCCGCATGCAGCGCTCCCTGGCGACGACGACGATCTACGTGACCCACGACCAGACCGAGGCGATGACCCTCGGCGACCGCGTGGCGGTGCTGCGCAAGGGCGTGCTGCAGCAGGTCGCCAGCCCGCGGGAGCTGTACGAGCAGCCCGTCAACCTCTTCGTCGCCGGGTTCATCGGCTCGCCCCCGATGAACTTCCTGCCGGCGCGCGTGAACGGCGACCGGCTGGAGCTGCCGTTCTGCACGGTGCCCCGCCCGGCCGCGGTCGGCGCCGATCACGACGGCGAGCTGCTGATCGTCGGCGTGCGCCCGGAGCACTTCGACGACGCGGACGTCACCGACGCCCCCTCCGGCGCCGTGACCTTCGAGGCGCAGGTCGACGTCACCGAGTGGCTGGGCAACGAGCTGTACGCCTACGTGCCGTTCGAGGCGGCCGCCGAGACGAAGGAGCAGCTCGCCGAGCTGGACCGCGAGCTGGACGGCGAGAGCATGCGCAGCCAGCTCGTCGTCACGCTGGACGCCACGAGCGGTGTGCGCGACGGCGACACGGCCCGGCTGTGGTTCGACCCGCGCCGGATGCACGTCTTCGACCCCGGCAGCGGGGCCAACCTCACGCGCGACGAGGAGAAGGCCCGCCGCATCGCCGAGCAGTCGGAGGCGCTGCGCAGGAGGTCGCTGGAACGCGCCCAGGCCCAGCAGCAGGAGCGCGTCCCGGCCTGACCGACCGCCTCACCGAGGCGGATCACCCACGCTGCGTGACGTGTTGCGACGCTCAGTAGGAGTTTCGGGAACTCCCCGCGCCGGGCGTCCCGCGGTGTCGTCCGGCCCGGTTAAGGTGCCCGCCACGAGGCCGTCCTCCCGGCGGCCGCACCGGCGAGAGGCGGGTACGGGGTGGTCGACGCGCTCACCGGTGCCACGACCCCCGCACCGCGCGCGGCGTCCGTCGCCGGCGGCGACCTGGCGCTGGTCCGCGACCCCTCCCAGGGGCTGCGCATCGGCGTGCGACGCACCCTGGAGGGCGCCCCCGTCCCCGAGTGGCGGGTGCTCGCCCACCGCGGCGGGCACCCGCCGTTCTGCGGTCCCGACTGGCTGCGCGCCGTGCACACGCACCTCGGGGCCGGTGAACCGCTCCTGGTCGACGTGCGCCGCCAGGGCCGCCTCCTGGCCTTCGGCGCCTTCAGCGTCCTGGGCGCCGGGCCGGGCCGCACCCGCCCCGTGGTCACCTTCCTCGGCGCGGGCGGCAGCGACTACGCCTCCGTCCTCACCGACCCCGACGGCCCCGTGCCGGCGCAGCGCCTCGTCGCCGCCGTGCTCGACGCGGTCGTCGCCGAGGTGCCCGGTGCGCTCTTCGACCTCGAGCAGGTCCTCGGCGACGACCCGCTGCTGGAGGCCGCCGCCGGCTGGGCCGCCGAACGCGGGTACGCCGCGCGCCGGCTGCACCAGGCCACCGTGCACGCCGTGGTGCTGCCCCCCACCGTGGCCGAGCACGACGCCGCGCTGGGCCGCCACGCCCGCCACGAGGAGCGCCGCCAGTGGCGCCGCCTCGCCGAGCGCGGTGAGCTCGTCGTCGTCGACGACCTCCTGGACGGCCTGGCTCAGCTGCGCGAGACGCAGCCGGCCGCCGCCGACGAGCACCTCGCCGCGCTCGTGGCCGAGCTCGCCGCGGTGGACGCCGCCCACCCGCGCGCGGCGCGCCGGCACCAGCCCTGGCGCGGCGCCTCCGGCCGCACCCTCGCGCAGTTCCTGCGCACCGCCCCGCGCGGCGTCGCGCAGCTGTCGGGCCTGCGCGTGGACGGCCGGCTCGTCGCCTACGCCTTCTGCCTGGCCGGACCGCGCGCCCTGCACGGCTACGTCCAGTCCTACCGCGCCGCCGTCGCCGCGGCCGGTCCCGGCACCCTGCTGCTGCTGCGCGTGCGCCGCCGGGCCCTGCTGTCCGGCTACGCCGAGCTGGACCTCATGCGCGGTGACGAGGCCTACAAGCGCCGCTTCGAGCGCACCACCCGGCACACCGAGCGCCTCACCCTGGCCCCCACCGGCCTGACGCCGCTGTCCGCCGCCCTCGACCGGGCCGTGCTGCTGCGGCGCACCTACCGCGACCACCTGCACCGGTCGGCGCGCCTGGGCCGCTCGGTGGACGCCGTGGCCGGTGCCGCCGAGGTGCTGCGCACCGACCTGGGCCGGCGGGCGGCCGCCGTGCGCTCGGCCGGGCGCCGCGCCGCCGGTGCGCGCGAGGCCCTGGGCGGTTCCCGGGTGGCCGCGTGGGTCGGCGCGAAGCGGGGCGGAGCGGGGCGGGCCGGGCGCCGCTGAGCGCGGCACCCGGCCCGGTCGCGACCGCCCTCCCCGCGGGACGCGGTCGCGACCGCCCCCCGCGGGACGCCGCGGGTCAGCGCGCGGTGTCCACCGTCACGCGGTCCACGGTCCAGGCGCGCGCCTGCTCGCTGATCGTCACGCCCAGGCCCGGGCGGGCCGACAGGTGCATCCGCCCGCCGCTGATCTCCAGGCGCTCCTCGAACAGCGGGTGCAGCCAGTCGAAGTGCTCCACCCACGGCTCGATCGGGTACGCCGCCGCCAGGTGCAGGTGGATCTCCATCGCGAAGTGCGGGGCCAGCTGCAGGTGCGCGTGCTCGGCCAGCGTCGCCAGCTTCAGGAACTGGGTGATGCCCCCGATGCGCGGGGCGTCCGGCTGGAGGACGTCCGCGGCGCCGGCGCGGATCAGGTCGTCGTGCTCGCGGACGCTGGTGAGCATCTCGCCGGTCGCGATCGCGGTGTCCAGGGAGCGGGCCAGCTGCGCGTGCCCCTCGGTGTCGTAGGCGTCCAGCGGTTCCTCGACCCACACCAGCCCGAACTCCTCCAGCGCGCGGCCGACCCGCTGCGCGGTGGGACGGTCCCACTGCTGGTTGGCGTCCACCATGAGCGGCACGTCGCCGATGTGCTCGCGCACCGCCCGCACCCGGCGCAGGTCCTCCCGGGAGTCCGGCTGCCCCACCTTGATCTTGATGCCGCCGATGCCCTCGGCGATCGTCCGGTCGGCGTTGGCGAGCACCTGCTCGAGCGGCTCGTGCAGGAACCCGCCGGAGGTGTTGTAGCAGCGCACCGAGTCGCGGTGGGCGCCCAGCAGCTTCGCCAGCGGCAGGCCCGCCCGCTTGGCCTTGAGGTCCCACAGGGCGATGTCCAGCGCCGCCAGCGCCTGCGTGGAAGCGCCGCTGCGGCCCACCGAGGCCCCCGCCCACACCAGCTTCGTCCACAGCCGGCCGATGTCGCTGGGGTCCTCGCCGACGAGGTCCGCGGCCACCTCGCGGGCGTGCGCGAACTGCGCGGGACCGCCGGCCCGCTTGGAGTAGCCGAAGCCGACGCCCTCGAACCCCGCCTCGGTGGTGATCTCCGCGAACAGGAGGACGACCTCCGTCATGGCCCGCTGGCGGCCGGTGAGCACCTTCGCGTCGCTGATCGCCGCCGTCAGCGGCAGCACCACCGAGGACAGGGTCACGGACGCGATGCGGTCCAGCACCGGGGAGGGGGTCGGGGCGACCGGCGCCAGGGGAGCGGGCCCGGTGAGTTCGCTGGTGGTCATGTCTTCCTCGGGTCGGCGGGAGCCGAGGACGGCGGGCGTCGTCGGCGACGGTGCGGCCACCGTAGGAAGCCGCGCGATGCCTGTCCAGGAGCGTTGCGGCATCGTGCGATGCCCTCCGTGCATCCAGCTCCCCGCACCGACCGGCGCGACCGCCCGGCACCGGGCAGGATCAGCTCGCGGCGAGCTCCCCGCGCGTGGGCGGGTTCGCCCCCGCCCGGGAGCAGGTGATGGAGGCCGCCCGCGTCGCCGTGCGCAGCACGTCCTCCAGCGCGTCCAGCCGCAGCGCCCGCAACCGGCGCGCCGCTGCCGGTCCCAGCAGGTCGTGCTCGGCCAGCGCGTGCAGCAGGCCGGAGGTGAAGGCGTCGCCTGCACCCACGGTGTCCACCACCCGCGTGGCCGGGGCGGGCACCCGCAGCGTGCCCGCCCCGGCCACGCCCACCGCGCCCTCGCCGCCGCGCGTGACGACCACCAGCGCCGGGCCGCGGCGCTGCCAGCGCCGCGCCACCTCCACCACGTCCTCGCCGGGGCACAGCCAGGCCACGTCCTCGTCGGAGGCCTTCACCACGTCGGCGGCCTCCACGAAGGACTCCACCCGGCGCAGCGCCTCCTCGGGCGAGCCCAGGAACGCCGGGCGCACGTTGGGGTCGTAGCTCGTCGTCGCGCGCCCGCGCCAGGAGCGCAGCAGCTCCAGCGCCGCCCCCGCCCCCGGGTCCACCGCCGCCCCGATGGAGCCGGTGTGCACCACGTCCAGCTCCGCCGGCAGCTGCGCCGCCGGCAGGACCCACTCCAGGTCGAACTCGTAGGTGGCGCGGCCCTCGGCGTCCAGCTGCGCCCGGGCCACCGACGTCGGCAGGTGGTCGACCGCGCCCGGCACCAGCGAGACGCCCCCGGCCGACAGGTGCTCGCGCAGCAGCCGGCCGTGCGCGTCACCGCCCAGCCGGGTCAGCAGGGACACCGCGTGCTCCAGCCGACCCAGCCCGTACGCCACGTTCAGCGGGCTGCCGCCGGGGTGCTCGGACTCCGCGCCGTCCGCCGTGCGGACCACGTCGACGAGCGACTCCCCGACGACCAGGGCGCGCGCCCTCACCGCGGACCGGTGAAGTCGACGGCGGAGTACGCCCGCAGCTTGGACAGCTTGTGCTCCGACTCCACCCGGCGGATCGTGCCCGACTTGCTGCGCATGACGATGCTGGACGTGCTGATCGTGTCGCCGCGGTAGCGCACCCCGCCGACCAGCTCGCCGTCGGTGATGCCGGTGACGACGAAGTAGACGTTGTCGCTCGCCACGAGCGCGGAGGTGTCCAGCACGGCGTCCAGGTCGTGACCGGCGTCCAGCGCCTTCTGCCGCTCGTCGTCGTCGCGCGGGGCGAGGCGGCCCTGGATCGTGCCGCCCAGGCAGTGCATGGCGCACGCCGCGATGATGCCCTCCGGCGTGCCGCCGACGCCCATGAGCAGGTCCACGCCGGTGCCCTCGCGCGCGGCCATCACCGCGCCGGCGACGTCGCCGTCGGAGATGAACTTGATGCGGGCCCCGGCGTCGCGGACCTCCTGCGCCAGCTGCGCGTGGCGCGGGCGGTCCAGGATGCAGACGGTGATGTCCTCCACCCAGCGGTTCTTCGCGCGCGCCAGCCGGCGCACGTTCTCCTTCACCGGCAGCCGGATGTCCACCACGTCGGCCGCCTCCGGGCCGGCCACCAGCTTGTCCATGTAGAACACGGCGCTGGGGTCGTACATGGTGCCGCGCTCGGCCACCGCCAGCACCGCCACCGCGTTCGGCATGCCGCGCGCGGTCAGGGTCGTGCCGTCGATGGGGTCGACCGCGACGTCGCACTCCGGCCCGGTGCCGTCGCCGACGCGCTCGCCGTTGTAGAGCATCGGGGCGTTGTCCTTCTCGCCCTCGCCGATGACGACGGTGCCGTTCATGCTCACCGTGCCGATGAGGGTGCGCATCGCGTTCACCGCCGCGCCGTCGGCCTTGTTCTTGTCCCCCCGGCCCACCCAGCGACCGCCCGCCATCGCCGCGGCCTCGGTCACGCGCACCAGCTCCATCGCCAGGTTGCGGTCCGGGGACTCCGTGCCGACGGCGAGCGCCGCGGGCAGCTGGGGCGAGGCGTTCTGGGACATGGGACCTCCACGGGCCGGCGTCGTCGGGCGGCCAGCGTATCCGGCACCATGGGACCCGTGAGCACGACCGGCGGCACCCCCGCGCACCAGGCGCCCGCACCGACCGGGGAGGACCCCCGCGGCGTGCCGCGCACCCGCCGCAGCGGCAACGTCCAGTCGATGGTCCTGTCGATGGCCGTGATCCTCGCCCTGGTCGCCGTCGTCGTGTGGGCCGTCCCGCGGCCCAGCTCCGTGCAGCAGCCGCCCGCCGACGTGGCCGGCACCGCCGCCGGCGCCGGCGCCGAGCTGCCCTTCGCGCCACCCGTGCCCACCGGTCTGGAGGGGTGGACCCCCACCTCCGCGGAGGTCAACCGCTCCACCGACGGCGTCCTCACCTGGCACGTGGGCTACCGCACCGACCAGGGCGAGCACGTCGCCCTGGAGGTGGCGCGCGACGCCACGGCGGCCTGGCAGCGGGCGCAGACCGCCGGCGGAGCGAGCGACGGCACGCTCGAGGTGGACGGGCGGGAGTGGGAGCGCCTGCTGCAGCCCGACCGCGGCCGGCACAGCCTGGTGCGCACCGAGGACGACCTCACGGTCGTCGCCACCGGGGACGCCGACTACCCCGTCCTGACCGAGCTGGTGCGTGCCGCCGGGGCCGGCTGGGCCGCCGCCGGTTCCACCTGGGGCTCACCCCGGGGCTGAGCGCGGCGGCGTCCCGGGACGTCCGCTCACGCGGCGGGGTCGTCCCCGTCCGGCCGCGCGGCGTCCAGGCGGGCCCGGGCGCCCTCCAGCCAGCGCTCGCACGCCGTGGCCAGCGCCTCGCCGCGCTCCCACAGCGCCAGCGACTCCTCCAGGCCGCTCCCGCCCGCCTCCAGCCGGCGGACCACGTCGACGAGCTCCTCGCGCGCCTCCTCGTAGCCGAGGGCGGCGACGTCCGCGGGGAGCTCGGGCGTCTCGCCGGGCGTCTCGGGCGTCTCGCCGGGCGTCTCGGGCTTCTCGCGCTTGGTCGGCACGGGCACAGACCCTAGGTCCGCCGCCGCTCAGCCGCTCAGCCGGTGCGCGCGGTCAGCTCGCCGTCGGCCAGCCGCACCCGCAGCCGCGTGCCGGGCGGGGCGTCGGACGGCTCGCGCACCACCCGGGGGCCCTCCGGGCCGACCGCCTGCACCACGGCGTAGCCGCGCAGCAGCGTCGAGCGCGGCGACAGCGCCCGCACGCTCGCGCGCAGGTGCCCCACCTCCACCGCGGCGCGCTCCAGCCGGCCCCCCAGGCCGCGGCGGGCGCGCTCGCGCAGCCGCGCCACCTCCGCTGCCGGCCCGTCGACCAGGACGTGCGGGGCCGCCAGCACGGGCCGGCTGCGCAGCGCCCGCAGGCCGGCCTCCTCGCGCTCCACGCGCGCCGACACCGCGCGCCGCGCCCGCGAGCGCAGCTGCGCCACGCCCGCGAGCTCCTCGGCGACGTCCGGCACCACGCGCCGCGCCGCGTCGGTGGGGGTGGAGGCGCGCACGTCGGCGACCAGGTCCAGCAGGGGGCTGTCGACCTCGTGGCCGATGGCCGAGACGACGGGGGTCCGCACCGCCGCGACCGCGCGCACCAGCGCCTCGTTGCTGAAGGGCAGCAGGTCCTCGACGCTGCCGCCGCCGCGGGCGACGATCACCACGTCGACCTCCGGCAGCGCGTCGAGCTCGCGCACGGCGGCGACGACCTCCGTCACCGCGGCCGGACCCTGCACGGCGACCTCGCGCACCTCGAAGCGCACCGCCGGCCAGCGCAGCCGGGCGTTGTCCACCACGTCGCGCTCGGCGGCGCTGGCCCGCCCGCACACCAGGCCCACCACGCGCGGCAGGAACGGCAGGGGCTGCTTGCGCTCGGCGTCGAAGAGGCCTTCGGCGCTCAGCACGCGCTTGAGGTGCTCCAGGCGCGCCAGCAGCTCCCCGACGCCGACGGGGCGCACGTCGTCGGCGGCCAGGCTCAGGCTGCCGCGCTTGGCGTAGAACTCGGGCTTGGCGTGGACGACGACGCGCGTGCCGTGCCGCAGGCCGTCCGGCAGCACGTCGCGCAGGCGCGCCAGGACGCGGCGGGTGAGGGTGACCGGCAGCGACATGTCGGTGTCGGCGTCGCGCAGGGTCAGGAACACCACGTGGGCGCCTGGCCGGTCGTTGACCTGCACGACCTGCCCCTCGACCCACGTCCACGGCATCCGGGCGACGTAGGCGTCGATCTTCGAGGCCAGCAGCCGCACCGGCCACGGGTTCTCCGCGCTGGTCCCGGCGGCGGTGGCGGGCCTGCGGGGCGCGGCGGCGGGCGTCTCGGGGTCGGGCACGGGCCCATCCTGCCCGCCCGCCGCGCGGGGGCGGGCCGTCCGGGGGCCGACCTACCATGGAGGCGTGACGCAGCCCCTCCTCGACACCCCCGCCGCGACCGCCGCCGACGACTGCAACGACACCGCGGCGCTGGCCGGCGCCGGCGGGCGCGCCGCGTGGGACGGCGGCAGGCGGGTCCTGCTGGCCGCGCCGCGCGGGTACTGCGCCGGCGTGGACCGGGCCGTGGAGGCGGTGGAGAAGGCGCTGGAGCTGTACGGCGCGCCCGTCTACGTCCGCAAGGAGATCGTGCACAACAAGCACGTCGTGCGGACCCTCGCCGAGCGCGGTGCGGTCTTCGTGGAGGAGACCTCCGAGGTGCCCGAGGGCGCGCACGTCGTGTTCTCCGCGCACGGTGTGAGCCCCGCGGTGCGCCGGGAGGCCGACGCGCGCTCGCTGAAGGCGATCGACGCCACCTGCCCCCTGGTCACCAAGGTGCACCGCGAGGCCGTGCGCTTCGCCGAGCGGGACGCGCAGATCCTGCTCATCGGCCACACCGGCCACGAGGAGGTCGAGGGCACCGCGGGGGAGGCCCCCGAGCACATCACCGTCGTGGACAGCCCCGAGGCGGCCGACACGATCGAGGTCCACGACCCCGACAACCTCGTGTGGCTGTCGCAGACGACGCTCAGCGTCGACGAGACGATGGAGACGGTGCGCCGGCTGCGCGAGCGCTTCCCGAACCTGGCGGACCCGCCCAGCGACGACATCTGCTACGCCACCCAGAACCGCCAGGTGGCCGTGAAGAAGATCGCCGCCGAGTCCGACCTCGTGATCGTCGTCGGCTCGGCGAACTCCTCCAACTCCGTGCGCCTGGTCGAGGTGGCCCTGGACGCCGGCGCGGGGGCCTCGCACCGGGTGGACACCGCCGCGGAGATCGACGACGCCTGGCTGGAGGGCGTCACCACGGTCGGCGTGACGTCCGGCGCCTCGGTGCCCGAGGTGCTGGTGCGCGAGGTGCTCGAGCACCTGGCCCGGCGCGGCTACGGCTCGGTCGAGGAGGTCACCACCGCGCAGGAGGACCTCGTCTTCTCGCTGCCCACGGACCTGCGCCGCGACCTCAAGCGCCGCAGCCTGCCGGTCACCCCCGTCTGAGGTCCCGCCCCCCGCGCTCCAGCGTGCCCGCGAAGCGGTTGGGGTCCTCCACCGCGCGGTGCAGCGTCCGGCCCAGCGAGGCGGTGTGCCCGCCCGGGGTGCCCAGCCGCTCGTGCAGCTCGCGGCCCAGCGCGAACAGCTCCCGGGCGCTGCCGGGTCAGCACCGCGGTGCGCAGCAGCGCCAGCAGCGGGGTGGGCGTCGCCATCGCCGCGCGACGGCTCGCCGCGTGCTCCAGCAGGGCCGGGTCTCACCGCGTGCTCCAGCAGGGCCGGGTCGGCCTCGCGGCCGGCGGCCGCGCCGGCCCCGTCCACCACCACCCGCGCCTCGCCGGCGGCGACGTGCCGGGAGGGCCGGGGCCCCGGGTGCTGCTCCGTTCGGGTGGCGGGTGCGCCGTCCCTGTCCGGGCGCTGCGTCACCGGTACGGTGCACACCGTGGTGGCGTGGTGGGCGCTTCGCCGCCCTGCTGCCGCCCGTCGACGAGGTGTGCTGCGAAGTCGACACGCCTCGTCCTTCACTGCTCACGCAGGGTCGCGGCGATGGGTCGATGGTGCAGGGATTTCCCGCTGCGCGCCAAGGGGGCTCGACTACAGTGACGTCACGAGAGAGTTGCGGGGGCGGTAGCGCGGTGCGCGACGGGTGGGGGGCACCCGGCACCGGCCGGGCACACGCCCGCGCCCGCGGTCGGGCTCGCACCGACCGGCACCGATCGACCAGGGGGGAACACGATGCAGCACGTCGAGGACGCCGGTGACCGGGCCGGGGGCGCGCAGCCGCCCGGAGCGGAGCGCGAGCCCCAGGACCCGGTGGCCCGGGCGCTCGCGGCCGTGTCCGGGCAGCAGGTGCCCGCGCAGCGCGCCTGCCTGGACCTGGCGCGCGCCCTGTCCTCCGCCGGGGACGCGCGGCGCGCCGTGCAGTGGGCGTTCGCGTCGATCGACGCGGGCGAGGACTTCGCCGGCTGGCTGGCCGCCTCCCGCCTGTGGCAGCGCCACCGCGTCGACCTGCCCGCGGCCCCGCGCCGGGCGCGCGTGGCCGTCCTCGGCAGCTACACCACCACGCAGCTGACGAACCTGCTGCCGCTGGCGTGCGCACGGGCCGGGGTGGACGTCGAGGTCTACGAGTGCGGCTACGGGCTCTACCGCCAGGAGCTGCTGGACCCCACCAGCGGCCTGCACGCCTTCGCGCCCGACGTGGTGGTCCTGGCCGTGGACGCCGCCGAGGTCGACCTGCCGGCCGGCGTGGACGACCCCGGGGCGGCCGTCGAGGCCGAGGTGGCCCGGTGGACGTCCCTGTGGGACCTGGCCCGCGAGCGCTTCGGCGCCCGCGTGGTGCAGCACGGCGTCGTGGTGCCGCCCGACGAGCCGCTGGGCCACCTCGCCGCCCGCGTGCCCGGCTCGCGCTCGGCGCTGCTGCGGCGCTTCCAGGAGCGCCTGGGTGAGCTCGCCGGCTCCCCGGCGGGGCAGGGCGTGGCCGTGGTGGACTGCGAGCGCCTGGCCTCCGAGGTCGGCAAGCGCACCTGGAGCGACCCGCGCTACGTGCACGCGGCCAAGCAGGCCGTGTCGCTGGCCTGCGTGCCGCTGCTGGCCCGGCACACCGCCGCCGTGCTCGCCGCCCAGCTGGGCGCTTCGCGCAAGTGCCTCGTGCTGGACCTCGACAACACGCTGTGGGGCGGTGTGCTGGGCGAGGTCGGGGTGCACGGCATCGCCCTGGGCACCGGTGCCGCCGGGGAGGCGTACAGCGCCTTCCAGCGCCACGTGCTGGCGCTGAAGGACAAGGGCGTGGTCCTGGCGATCTGCTCCAAGAACGACGAGGACCTCGTGCGCGAGGTGTTCGAGCAGAACCCCGACATGCTCGTGCGCCTGGACGACGTCGCCGTGCTCAAGGCCAGCTGGGAGGACAAGCCGACCGCGGTGCGCTCCATCGCCGCCACGCTGGGCATCGGCGAGGACTCCCTCGTCTTCGTCGACGACAACCCCGCCGAGCGCGAGGCCGTGCGCGAGCTGGTCCCCGCGGTCGACGTGGTGCCGCTGCCCGCCGAGCCCGCCGGGTACGTCGCGGCCCTGTCGCGCTACCCGTTCTTCGAGACCGACGCGCTGACCGCCGAGGACGCCGCCCGCACCGACCAGTACCGGGCCCGGGCCCGCGCGGCGCAGGAGCGCGAGTCCGCCGGCTCGCTGGAGGACTACCTCCGCGGTCTGGGCATGCGCGCCGAGGTGGCGCCGCTGGGCGCGGCGAACGTGGCCCGCGTGGCGCAGCTGCTGGGCAAGACGAACCAGTTCAACCTGACGACGCGGCGGCACTCGCTGGCCGACGTGGAGGGCTTCGCCGCCCACCCGGACTGGCACGCCCAGGTGGTGCGCCTGCGGGACCGCTTCGCCGACCACGGCGTGGTGGGCGTGCTGCTGGCCCGCCGGGTGGACGAGCCGGGCGGGGCGGTGCTGGAGGTCGACAGCTGGCTGATGAGCTGCCGCGTCATCGGCCGCACCCTGGAGGACGAGATGTTCGGCGTGCTCGTGCGCCAGGCGCGGGCCCTCGGGTGCGCGCGGCTGCGCGGCGCGTACGTGCCGACGGCCAAGAACTCGCAGGTCGCCGGGCTGTACGAGCGCCTGGGCTTCAGCCGGCAGGAGGGTGCCGACGGCGCGGCGGGGGAGGGCTCGACCGGCTGGGTGCTGCAGGTGCCCGAGCAGGTGACCACTCCCGGGCTGATCGAGGTGCAGGTGGAGATCACGGCCGCGGCCGGCGGGCCCGGCGGTGGGCAGGACGACGACGTGCCGGCGCAGCGCCGGCAGGAGCAGGAGGTGGCGCGGTGAGCGAGACGACGGGTGAGCTGCTGGGCGAGGAGGGCGTCGACGGCCGGGTGCTGCGGGTCTTCCGCGACGTGCTGGGCGACGAGGAGCTGCAGCTGAGCGACTCCACGACGGCCCGGGACGTGCCCGGCTGGGACTCCCTGGCCCACATCAACATCATGTTCTCCCTGGAGTCGGAGTTCGGCGTCCAGTTCACCGACGCGCAGCTGACCTCGTTCGCCGACGTGGGCGAGCTGCGCCGCTTCCTGGCCGCCTCGGCGGGCTGAGCGCGCGCCCCGGGGCCGCCGGCGGCGGGCCCGGGGCCGGGCGGGGGTTGGCTGCTGTCCCCCTGGGCCTCACCAAAGGCATACTCGGCC
>NZ_JBJLRI010000056.1:0-28771 GCF_050871405.1 Kineococcus esterisolvens | reverse complement strand
GGCACCCCGCAGGCCGTCTGGTTCTGCCCGGGCTCCCAGGCGTGCACCTCCCCGGGGGGGGGGGGGGGGGGGGGGGGGGGGGGGGGGGGGGGGGGGGGGGGGGGGGGGCCCGCGCCCCCCCCCCCCCCCCCCCCCCCCCCCCCCCCCCCGCGCGCGCGGGGGCGCGGGGGGGGCGGGGGGCCGGGGGGGGGGGGGGGGGGGGGGGGGGGGGGGGGGGGGGGGGGTGGGGCGGCCCGCGGGCGCGCCCCCCCCCCCCCGCCCCCCCCCCCCCCCCCCCCCCCCGCTGGGGCTGGTGGTGCTGCCCGGGGCGGGGGTGGGTCTGGCCGCGGCGGGCGGGGCGCTGCCCCTGCCGGGCGACCCGGTGGCGCTGGTGGGGCGGCTGGAGCGGCTGCTGCGCCCGCGCTGGACGTGGTGGTCGGCGGGGAGCACCGCCGCCCCGCTGGTGGCGGCGGGCGTGCACCTGGCGCGCTGCCACGACGTGGCGGCCGTGCACCGGCTGCTGGCGGGGGGTTCGCGCGACGACCCGGGCGCGGCGTGGGCGCTGGCGCACGAGCTGCCCGAGCCCCCGGCGCCGGCGCCGGGGCGCGCCGCCGCGCACGGCACGGGCCTGCTGGACCTGGACGGCACCCTCGCCGGGGACGCCGGGCCCGTCGACGAGCACGGCCAGCTCGCCGCCGGCTGGGTGGAGGGCCGCGCGTTCGGCCCGGACGTCGAGCCGGGCGAGCGGCTGCTGCGGGCGGCGCGCTGGGCGGTGCTGGCCCTGCACACCGCCGCCGGGCAGCAGCGCGCCCTGGCGGCCCGGCCGGACCCGCGCCCGCACCCGGCGCCGCCGCCGCTGGCGGTGCAGACGGCGTGGAGCGAGTCCGCCGCGGCGCTGCTGGCCGTGGAGCTGGGGGTGACGGGGCTGCCGGTGGACCGGGCCACCGCGGAGGCCGTGGTGGCCGCGGAGGTGGGCCCGCGCCCGCGGGGCGCGGCCGGTGAGGAGGCCGCCCGGGCGGCGCGCGACGCGCCGGTGCGCGAGCTGCTGGGGCCGGTGGACCTGCGCAACCCCGCGCAGGTGCTCGCGGCGCTGCGGCAGCTGGGCTTCGACGTGCCGGACACCCGGGCCTGGCGGCTGGAGCGGCTGCGCGGTTCCCACCCGGTGGTGGAGGCGCTGCTGCGCTGGCGCAGGGCGGAGCGGACCGCCACCACGTACGGGTACGGGTGGCTGGACCGCCACGTCGGCGCCGACGGGCGGCTGCGCGGGGCCTGGTCGGCCTCCGACGGCGGGGGCGGGCGGATGACCGCGCAGGCGGGGCTGCACAACCTGCCCGCCGAGCTGCGTCCCGCGGTCGCGGCCGAACCGGGGCACGTCCTGGTGCGCGCGGACCTGGGGCAGGTGGAGCCGCGGGTGCTGGCGGTGCTCTCCGGCGACGCGGGGCTGGCGGCCGCCACCGGTGACGACGACCTGTACGCGCCGGTGGCCGCCGCCCTGGGCGCCGACCGCGCCACCGCGAAGGTCGCGGTGCTCGCGGCGATGTACGGGCAGACGTCCGGTGCGGCCGGGGAGGCGCTGCGGCGCATGGAACGCGCCTACCCCGCGGCCCTGGCGTTCCTGCGCGCCGCCGAGGACGCCGGGCGCGCGGGGGTGGACGTGCGCACCTGGGGCGGGCGCCCCGTGCGGGTGGGTGCCGCGGACCTCCCGGAGGAGGGGCTGGCGGTGCGCGGGCGCTTCGCCCGCAACGCCGTCGTGCAGGGCACCGCGGCGGAGCTGTTCAAGGCGTGGGCGGCGACGGTGCGCGCCGGCCTGGCGGGCGGTGCGGGGCGCGTCGTGCTGTGCCTGCACGACGAGCTGCTGCTGCACGTGCCGGAGCAGGACGCGGCCGCGGCCGCGGACCTGCTGCGCTCGGCGCTGGAGGCCACCGCGCGGCGGTGGGCCGCGGGCAGCGGCGTGCGCTTCGCCGCCGACGTCGCGGTCGTGCACCGGTGGTCGGAGGCGAAGTAGGGCGCGCTGGCGCGGCGGCCGCGGCGGCGGGCAGGGTGGGGCCGTGGCCACGCAGCTGACCAAGGGGTCGAACACCGGACTGCCCACCGCGCCCGTGCGCGCCGTGCTGGGCTGGGACGCCGGGCCGGGCGTGCCGGGGGTGGACACCAGCGCGCTGCTGCTGACGGGTGCGGGGAAGGTCCGCTCCGACGGCGACCTCGTGTTCTACAACCAGCCCGAGCACTCCTCCGGTGCGGTGCGCCACGGCCGGGACGGGGCGGTCGAGGTGGACCTGCCCGCCGTGGAGGCCGGGGTGGAGCGCGTCGTGCTCGCCGCGTCCGCCGACGGCGGCACGTTCGGGCAGGTCCCCGGCCTGCACCTGCGGGTGCTGGACGCCGCCGGCGCGGAACTGGCCCGGTTCGACGTGCCCGAGGCGGGCAGCGAGACGGCGTTCGTCGCCGGGGAGCTGTACCGCCGCGGCGACGGGTGGAAGCTGCGCGCCGTGGGGCAGGGCTACGACAGCGGCCTGGCCGGGCTGGCCACCGACTTCGGCATCACCGTCGACGAGGGAGCCGCCCCCGAGCCCGCGGCACCTGCGCCGGAACCGGCACGCGTCCCGCTGAACCTCGACGAGGGCCGCGTCAGCCTGGTGAAGGACCAGACGGTGTCGCTGGTGAAGACGGGCGCTCCCCCGCTGAGCGCCGTCACCCTCGGCCTGGGCTGGGACCCGGCCGCGCGCGGGCGGAACATCGACCTGGACGCCTCCTGCATCGCGTTCGACGCCCGCGGGAAGGACCTCGCGAAGGTCTGGTTCATGGGCAAGGAGGCGTTCCGCGGGGCGATCGTGCACAGCGGCGACAACCTCACCGGCGCCGGTGACGGCGACGACGAGCAGATCCGGGTGCGCCTGGGCGACCTGCCCGCCGACGTGCACGCGCTGGTGTTCACCATCAACTCCTTCGGCGGGCAGCGGTTCACCGCCGTCAGCCGGGCGTTCTGCCGCCTGCTGGACGCCGGCGGTGCGGAACTCGTGCGCTACGACCTCAGCGACACCGAGGACACCACGGCCGTCCTCATGGCGGCGGTG
This sequence comes from Kineococcus esterisolvens, assembly GCF_050871405.1. NCBI lineage: Bacteria > Bacillati > Actinomycetota > Actinomycetes > Kineosporiales > Kineosporiaceae > Kineococcus > Kineococcus esterisolvens. Next base: position 25,721 of record NZ_JBJLRI010000056.1, on the reverse strand, counting down.
GTGCGCGACGGGGCCGCGTGGTCGATGCGGGCCCTGGGCGAGTTCCGCTCCGGCCGCACGGTCCGCAAGCTCGTGGACCCGGCGCGCACGCTCCTGTTCGGGTAGAGCCCTTCGCGCTCCCGCGGTGCCCGTCCCGTCAGGCGGGTTCGACGCGGTGGGCCCGGCGGCCGGGGACCGTCCGCCGCACGTGCGGGAACGGGCGCCGGGGAGCGCGGAAGGCCTCCACGCACAGGACCAGCAGGACCACCAGCAGCGCGGTGCCCGCCTGGAACCCGTAGCCGAACGGTTCCCGGACCGGGTCGAGGCGGGGGACGAGGAGGACGGCGAGGGGCAGCGAGCACCACAGGACGGTGCGTCGGTGCCGGGACGTGGTCAGGCCGTCGGCGGCGCTGGCGAACAGCGGGACGAGCAGCACCGCGTAGTGGTCCCAGGCCAGCGGAGCCCCCACGACGCTCGTGAGCACCAGGAGCGTCCCCACCTGGACGGTCCGCGGCGTGCCCGCGTCGCCCCGCGACCACCGGACGACGACCGCGGCAGCGCCGAGGAGCAGCACCAGCACCCGGGCCAGGAGGATCCACTCCGGACCGACGGCGCCGTTGCGGAGGACACCGGCGAGGGACACCTCCATCCACGGGCTGACCGGCTCGGGTGAGCCGTGCGCCATGCGCTCCAGCACGACGGGGAGCAGGGCGTGGCCCCCCGGCATGACGGCAAGCCCGGCCGCGGAGGCGGCCGCGGGGATGCCCGCGGCCCAGGCCACGGCTCGCCAGGAGCGGGCGAGCACGGCGAGGACCACGAGGGCGAGCAGGATCGGCTTGACGGCGAGGGTGATGCCCAGCAGGACGCCGAAGCGCCGCCACCGCCCGTCGGCGGCCCACCGGTACAGGACGGGCAGCGCCGCCACCGCGAAGAACTCCGTGTTGGCGCTGACCGTGAGGGCTCCGCCGGCGGGGCTGACCAGCACGACGAGCAGCGTCAGCGGCACGAGCCACGGCGGCGAGCCGGGCGCCAGGAGCCTGGCGGAGCTCCAGCAGACGACGACCACGGCGGCGACGCAGGCCAGCGCCGCCGCAGCGGCTGCGGCCGACGGCGGCAGGAGCGCGACCGGCAGCGTCAGCAGGGCGGAACTGGGCAGGTACAGGAACAACGGGTCCGCGTAGGGGTCCTGACCGGCGAGGACGCTGCGGGCAGCGGTGTGGACGACGAGGAAGTCGAAGGCGTTCACGGCGCCCTGCCACGTGCGCAGGAACAGGCAGACGGACGCGGCCGACCACAGCGCTGCGACACCGGCGCGGTGGCGCGCCAGTCCCAGCGCCACCGTCACCCCGCGACGGAGGACGGGCATCGGCACCTCCTGCGACCTGCTCCTGCGGACACGACCTCCTGCCCTGCATCGGCCGGGGGCGGCCCGCCCCCCATCGGCCGACCGGGTGAGGGGCACCTCCGGCTGGGGGAGCGCACCGGTCGCGGTGGAGCTGGAGGGCATCCCGCCGACGACCGCGAGCCGGTCCCGGGGGGCGCCCTCGGCGCAGGGGGAACCGTGAGCGCTGGCCCCGGCGTGCCGTCGATCCCGCTGCCTGGACGACGCGGTCGACGGGTTCGGGACGTGCCGGGCCCGGCCCTCGAACGGCTGCGCTCCCTCGAGCGGAGCGGCGTGCGGCGCGCTCTGCCCCTCGAACCCCGGTGGAGTTCGTGGTCGACGGTGCTCGCTCCTGCCGACCGGGGCCACCCTGCTCGACGGCGAGGAACCGCCGTCTTCTCCTGCGGGCCTCCGCCTGCCACCCTCGTGGCATGGACCAGCAGGTGGACACCTTCGGCGCCGGAGTGCAACGCGGAGTGCTGTGCGGAGCCGTTCTGGGCGCGGTGATCACCGCGGTCTCGAGCCGGTCCGCGGTGAGCGGCGAGGACGCCAGGACGCTGGCCGTGACCTTCGTGGGACTGGGTGCCTTCGCCGGGTCGGTCGCCGGAGGGCTGTGCGGAACGCTCGCGGGGGTGGTCCACCAGTTGGCGCAGCGCACCGGTTCCGCCGGGGCCTGGTGGGTCGCCCTCGTCGGCGCGCTGCTCGCCGGTCTGGTCACCGCAGGCAGCGTCGGTCTGTGGCCCCTGCTGTTCCCGGAGGTGCTGTCGCCGGAACTGCGAGCAGGCTGGGTCGCGGTGTGCGCCGTCGTCGCGGTGTGGCAGGTCCGGCGGGTGCAGCACCGCTTCGCAGCTCAGGGCCGCGACGGCCGGCGACTGCGGTGACGCCCTGGCGAGCTCTGCGGTGGGTCACGGGCGGGTCCCCGGCGGGTCGCGGGCGGTGCCGCTGAGCGGGGACCGGGTCAGGCGCGGGCCACCTCGGTGAAGTGCTCCACGACGGGGAACGGGTCGTAGAAGCGGTGCAGCAGCGCCTTCCACTCCTGGTACCGCGGTGAGCCGCGGAACCCCTCCGTGTGGTCCTGGAGGGTCTCCCACTCCACGAGCAGCAGGTACGTCCCGGGGCGCTCCGCGCAGCGCGACAGGCGCAACCCCCGGAAGCCGCCCGTCGCGGCGATGATGCCCTTCGCGCGGGCGAACGCCTCCTCGAAGTCCTCCTCCTGCCCGGGGCGGACGTCCAGCAGCGCGTGTTCCAGGACCACCCGGGCACCCTCCCACGACGCACCCGCAGGAAGTCGCCCGGAGCGTGCAACGCCCGGGGCGCGGGCCGCGTCGTGCAGGTGTGGATCCCTCCGGCGACGGCACCCGCGCGGCCCCCGCGCGGCACCTGCGGCTGAGGGAGCGCAGCGGTCGCGGTGGAGCTGGAGGGGACCCCGCCGACGACCGCGAGCCGGGGTCCGCCCCCCGGTGGCGGGCCGGGACGCCCGCGCAGCCGGGGGTGTGGGACCTGGAGTCCCTGGTGGCGTGGAAGGGGCCGCAGCTGGTGCGCCTGGCGCGCGCCCTGCTGCGCGACCCGCACCAGGCCGAGGACGTCGTGCAGGACGTCCTGGCCACCTGCGTGCTGAAGTGGTCGCGCATCCAGGCGGTGGACGACCCCTCCGCCTACCTGAACCGGATGGTCGTCAACGCCGTCACCTCCCTGCGCCGCCGGCCCTGGCGGCGCGAGCAGGCCAGCGACCCCGCCGACCTGCCCGACCTCGCGGTGCCGGACGCCTCCCCCGGGCACGCCGAGCGCCAGCGCTGCCTGGCGCTGCTGCGGCGCCTGCCGGACCGCCAGCGCGTCACCCTCGTGCTGCGGCTGTACGAGGGGATGCCCGACGAGGAGATCGCCCAGCTGCTCGACTGCTCGACCGTCACCGTGCGCAGCAACGCCCACCGGGGCCTGGCGACGCTGCGCCGGCTCATCGCCGAGGAGGGGATCGACCGTGCCTGAGGACCACGACGTGGAGGAACTGCTGCGCAGCGCCCTCGAGCGGGACGTGCGCACCGGTGCGGTCGACGAGACCGCGCTGACCGCCGCCACCCGCTCCCGCCTGCGCCACCTGCACCGGCGCCGCCGCGCCACCTGGGCGGTGGCGGCCGCGGCGGTGCTGGCCGCCGTCCCGCTCACCGCGCAGCTGCTGCCGGACGGCTCGGTGCGCACGCGTCCCGTCGCTCCGGTGACCTCCACCGCCCCCGGGCCGACCGCCACGCCGAGCAGCACGCCCACCACCACGCCCACCCCCACGCCCCCGGGGACCTCCGCGGGAGCACCCGCCGGGACGCCGCTGCCGACCACCGCGGACCCCGACCCGGACGTCGTCGCCCGCGAGGTCCCCGACCTGCCCGGGCTCGTCGCGGCCCTGCCCGCCGGGCAGGTGCTGCTGCTGGACCTGGGGCAGTACGCGAAGAGCCCCACGGTCGCGGGGCAGGCGTGCGGAGGTGCCGCGTTCCGGCCGCCGCAGATCGCCGGCCGGCAGTGGGGCTACGCGGAGGAGAGCTCGAACCGGCTGGACCAGCGGTCGGTGGACGTCGTCGTCACCGGCTGGGCGCCCGGCACCGGACCGGAGGCGTTCGGCCAGCTGGTCGCGAACGACTCCCCCACCTGCGGCTTCAGCGACGAGCTCACCCGCTCCGCCGTGGCCGTGCCCGGCGCCGACGACGCGTGGGCCGCGCGCTGGGAGGCGAACGGCACCCCGGTCACCGCCGGCGCCGCCCTCGTGGGGGACCTGGTCGTCGGTGTCACGGTCCGGAACCCCGGCCCGGACGGCGACGCGGACCTGGCGCGGCTGCTCACCGCCGCCGTGGCGGACCTGCGCAGCAGCGGGCCGGCCGCGGCGACGCCCTGACCGGCCCGCGACGGCCCTCAGGGCCGCGGGTCGGTGCGCTCCCAGCGCCGGCCCCCGCGCTGCCGCCGCGGCGTAGTGGCCGCCACGCACTTCGGGCACACCCACCGCACCCCGTCGGCGCTGCCGCCGGTCACCGGGTCGGTGTCGGAGAAGTCCACGTGCGGGAAGCGCGACAGGCCCGCGCGGCGCAGCGGCACCCCGCAGGCCGTCTGGTTCTGCCCGGGCTCCCAGGCGTGCACCTCCCCCTCGGGCAGCCGGCTGCCCTCGTCGGGGTAGTACGTCCCGCTGGCCGCCACCTTCACCGCGCACCTCCGCTCCCCGCCCCGTCCCACGTGTGAACGGCGCGCCGCGGGGCAGGGGAAGGGCAACGACACGACCGTCTCGACCAGGAGGTAGTACCCGTGAGCACCAGCGACAACCGCTACGTCACCCAGGCCGTGCACGACCTCGCCTCGGCCCTGTGGTTCGGCGGGTCGGTCATGGGCGTCGCCGGCGTCAACAAGTCCGGCAGCGACCTGGCGGCCGGCTCGGACCGCATCGAGGTCGCGGCCTCCGCGTGGCGCCGATTCCAGCCCGCGCAGTGGGGCGGCATCGCCACCGTCCTGGTCACCGGCTCCAAGCTCACGGCCGCCAGCGGCCACCGCGTCGCCGCGCAGAAGGGCTACGGCAGCGTCGGCGCCCTGAAGGTCGGCTTCGTCCTGGGGGGCGCGGTGGCCACGGCGTACGCCGCGTTCGCGGGCCACAAGATCGCCCAGGCCTCGAACGCGGCCGAGCAGCGGGGTGAGCCGGTGAGCGTGAAGGACGCCACCCTGCCGACCGCCAACACCCCCGCGGACCTGGCCAAGTGGCAGGGGCGGCAGCGCATCGCGCAGTTCGCGGTGCCCCTGTTCGCCGGCGGCAACATCTTCTGCAACGCCTACCTGACCCAGTCGTACCGCTTCGGGCAGACCGCCAAGGGCGTCATCGCCCGCTTCAACCCCGTCTCCTGACCGCCCCCTCCCACGGCCGTCGCGGAGGGGACGCGACGACGCCCCGCGCCGGGAACGGCGCGGGGCGTCGTGCGTGAGCGGGGGCGGGTGTCAGCTCTCGGAGTCCTCGAACAGCTCCGAGCGGAAGTCCTGGCGCGGCAGCTCCGCGCGGACCTCGAAGGTGTGGGTGTCGGTGTACTCGCGGCCCGCGCCGTCGGTGACGGTCACCTCGGCGGTGTGCACGCCCTCGGCCAGGCCGGCCGGCAGGCGGTACTGCCAGATGTGCGTGGCGCGGTCGGCGAGGTTGCCGCCCGGCTGCGCCGGGCCCGGGCCGTACTCGCTGCCCCCGTACAGCTCGAAGCCCTGCGCGTACTCGTCGCCGGAGGTGCTCTCGAAGGCGAAGCGGGCGACCTGCAGCTGGCGGGTCGCGGCGGCCGGGTCGGCGAACCGGGCGCCGGTGTTGGGCGCCTCACCGTCGGCCTGCTGGGTGCGGGTGGCCGGCTGCGCGGCGCCGCCGTCGATGGAGACGGAGACCTCGGTGTCGCTGGAGCCGTACCAGACGTTCGCGGTCAGGAAGGTGTCCTGCGAGAGGTCGCCGGGCGTCACCAAGCCCGGGTCGCCCAGGTCGTTGACGTTCACCGGGGGCACCGCGTCCCACTCGCCGCTCACACGGGCGTCGGCGAACTCCACGAGCTTCGTGTACCAGTCGCGCCAGCGCGGGGAGTTCAGCGACAGCGCCATCTGCTCGTCCACGTCCTCGCCGATGACGTGGAAGGTGTCGACGAACTCGTTGCCGTCGACGTCGAGCGTCAGGAACCCGGGGCGGGCACCGTCGCGCTGCAGCGCCATCGGGCGACCCTCGATGCCGAGGTCGCCGGAGTACCAGTCGCCGCTGGGCGCGCCCGCGACGACGTGCGGGAAGGGCAGTTCCGTGACGCCCACGGCCTCTTCCCACCCGGCGTAGCTGTCACCGGTGAGCATGCGCTCGGTGGAGTGGGTGTGCCCGGACACCGACAGGGCGGGGCGGCCCTCGAGCAGCTCGTACACCTTCAGCACGTCGGCGGTCTGGTGCTTCGTCGACGTGGCGTCGGCGAAGGAGACCATCGGGATGTGGGTGGCCAGGACGACGAGCTTGTCCTCCGGCACCGTGGCCAGGTCGGCCTCCAGCCAGTCCAGCTGCTCCTCGCCCAGGACGCCGGAGTAGGAGGGCGATCCCTCGGGGTCGGCGCAGTGCGGGCGTTCCCCGTTCGGGTTGTCCTCCGGCCCGCACGGGTACTTCACGTTGTTCATGACGACGTAGTGGACGTCGGCCACGTCGTAGGAGTACGTCGTGGGGCCGAGCTCGCGCTTGTAGGTGTCGAAGGAGTGCGCGGGGTCGGTGGAGTCGAAGTCGATGTCGTGGTTGCCGGGGACGAACCGCAGCGGCAGACCCGAGGCGCCGAGCACCTCCTTGATGCGCGGGTACAGGCCCAGGTCGTCACCGGCGACGTCGCCGAGCATGAGGGCGCCGCACTCGGCGAGGCGCTGCTCCTCCGACTCCTGCTGGGCGACGAGGTCGGCCACGAGGCCGTCGCGGGCGAAACCCAGTTCGCGGCCGCTGTAGGTCTGCACGTCGGCGAGGATCGCGCAGCGGGCCTTCTCGTCCTGCGCCTGCTCGTCACCGCGGACGATCGGGAAGTTCACCGCCGACGGCAGCGGGCCGGTGGGCTCCAGGCCGCCGAAGCGCAGTTCGGGGGAACCGGCGGGCAGGTGGTGGTAGTGGAACTGCGCGACGCCGTCGGCGTCGACGGGGACCTGCCAGCCGGAGGGCTGGGTGACGAACGCGGTCATGCCGTCGAACACGGGCAGCTCGTAGCGCCCCTGCTCGTCGGTGCGGACGACGTCGCGGCCGTTGGAGACGGTGACACCGGCCACGCCCTCCTCGCCGTCGCTGCGGCCGTCGCGGTCGGAGTCCTCGAAGACCTTGCCGCGCAAGGTGTTCGCGTCGCTGCTCAGGGTCTGGGGAGCGGAGCCGACCTCGCGGACGACCTCGACGGAACCCACGTACCGCTCAGGGGCGGCCGTCTCGGGCGCGGCGGGGGCGGCCGCGGAGGTCTCCAGGGAGGCGGTGAGGGCGCTCGCGCCGACCAGCGCGACCGCGGCGGCGGCGAGGGTGCGGCGCCGGCGCGGGGAAGCGCCGGGCGCGGGCAGGGACGTGCTCATGGGATGGGGTGGCCTTTCGTCGGCTGGCGTCGCAGCCCGGCGCGGTCTGCACGACCGGGGCGCACCCCACCCTGTGCGATCTCCGTGACTTCCCGGTGAAACGTGACGGAAGGTCAGGAGAACGTCACTGGCCGCCGAACGACGTCACCTGCTCGGCCTCCTTGTCGCCGAACGACCACGGCTGCCCCGTCGCCTCCAGCACCGACCACCACAGGTCGCCGTGCGGGTCGACCTGGTTGCGCGCCGAGACCGCGAGCCGGATGGGGATGTGCACGAACCGGCGGCGCCAGCGGCCCACCACCATGTTCGTGCGCCCGGCCATCGCCGCGTGCGCCGCGGCGTGCGCCAGCCGGATGCAGTACACGCTGTCGTACGGGTTCGCCGGCACGCTGCGGATGACGTAGCTGGGGTCGATGTAGCGCAGGTTCAGCTCCAGGCCGTGCGCCGCGAAGTCCTCCGCGATCGCCTGGCGCAGCAGCCGGCCCACGTCCTGCAGCTTCTTGTTGCCGGAGGCGTCGAGCTGGCCGTCGTCGTCGAACAGCTCCTGCCCCGCACCCTCGGCGGCCACGACCAGGGCGTGCCCCTGGGTGGCGACCTTCTGGCGCAGCAGCTCCAGGAAACCCCCCGGACCGTCCAGCACGAACGGCACCTCGGGGATGAGGACGAAGTCGGCGTCGTTCTGGGCCAGCGCCGCGTAGCAGGCGATGAAGCCCGAGTGCCGGCCCATGAGCTTGACCACGCTCACCCCGTTCGGGGCCGTGCGGGCCTCCACCTTCGCCGAGCGGATCGAGCGGGTGGCCTCGCTGAACGCGCTCTGGAAGCCGAAGCTCTGGTCGATGAAGGGCACGTCGTTGTCGATGGTCTTCGGGATGCCCACCACGGCGATCTTCAGGCCGCGGTCGGCGATCTCCGCGCAGATCTTCTGCGCCCCGCGCATCGTCCCGTCGCCGCCGATGACGAACAGCACCGAGACGCCCATGCGTTCCAGGCAGTCCACGACCTCCGCGGCGTCCTGCTGCCCGCGCGAGCTGCCCAGGATGGTCCCGCCCTCGGCGTCGATGCCCTCGACGCTCTCGGGGGTCAGGTCCACGACGTCGTGCCCGTAGCGCGGCACGAAGCCCTGGTAGCCGTTCTTGAACCCGTAGATGCGCCGCACGCCGTAGTGGTTGGTCAGCTCCGACACCAGGCCGCGGATCACGTTGTTGATGCCCGGGCAGAGCCCGCCGCAGGTCACGACGCCCACGCGCGTCTTGGAGGGGTCGAAGAAGATCTTCTTGCGCGGGCCGGTGGGCTCCAGGCTCGGCAGGTCGGTCAGGCCGTCCAGCTCGTGCTGGCCCTCCACCCGGCGGGCCACCTTCGAGAGGGTGTCGTCGAACAGGACCCGGTCGGTCTCGTCGATGTAGTGGTGGGTGGTGCGGCGGGCCTGCAGCCGGGGGGCCAGCGGGGAGTCGACGGTGCAGGGGCCGAGGGTCTCGACCGTGAAGTCGGGCACGGCGGCGTTGTCCATGAGCGTCGCTGGTCCTTCCAGGCTGCGGGGTCCTCGCGGTGCTTCGCGCCCATCATCGCGGGGGCGCCCGGCTCCGGCGCGGCGGGGTGCGACGGGGACCGACGGTGATCACCGAGCGCGCCGGCGCGCCGCGCCCTAGCGTCGGGAGCATGACCAACGACCTGTACACGGCCGTCGTCACCTCGTCGCCGGGCTCGGCCCGCTCCGACGACGGCGCCCTCGACCTGGACGTCAGCGAGCCCACGAGCCTGGACGGCGCCGGCCGCGGCACCAACCCCGAGCAGCTGATGGCGGCCGCGCTGGGCAGCTGCCTGATGGAGTCGCTGCGCATCGCCGCCTCCACCACGGGCGGCAGCACCGAGGGCGCCCGGGTGGAGACCCGCGTGACGCTCGCCAAGGGCGACCCCGGCTACACCGCCCGCTACGCGCTGAGCGTCACCCTGCCCGACGCGGGCACCGACGCCTCGGCGGTGCTGGAGCAGGCGCTGGCGCTGTGCCCGTTCACCAAGACGCTGGACGCCTCCGCGCTGGACGTCCAGCTCGCCTGACCCCGCCGGCCCTCAGCCCTCGCCCGGCCGCTCCGCGCGCTCCGGGGCGCGGTCGTGGTCGGCGAGGCGGGCCAGCATGGCGTTGTACTCGGCCAGGTCCCGGCCGCCGTCGCGGTCCGCGGCGCGGTCGCGCCGGCGGTTCTCGCGCGTGTCCGAGCGCGACCACGCCACCGCCACCCCCAGCACGAGCACGAGGGTGGGCACCTCGCCGATGCCCCAGGCGATGTCGCCGCCCTTCTGCTGGTCGGCCAGCAGGTCGGTGCCCGGGGCGACCTGGGCGAACCAGTCGGCGGCGAGCAGCTGGTTGCCCTGCATGAGGGCCACGCCGAAGAAGGCGTGGAAGCCCATGGTGGCCAGCAGCAGCAGGAGCCGCAGCGGGTGGGCCGGGCGGTGCGCGCCCGGATCGACGCCGATGAGCACCGAGGAGAACAGGTACCCGGTGCCCAGGAAGTGCAGCATCATCAGCTCGTGCCCCACGTGGGTGCGCAGGGCCAGCTCGAACAGCGGCGAGTAGTAGAAGACGATGAGGCTGCCGGCGAACAGCGCAGCGGCCACCAGCGGGTGCCCCACGAGCGCCAGGTAGCGCGAGTGCACGACCTCCAGCAGCCACTCGCGGGCCCCGCGCGAGCCGTCGCGGCGGGCGGGCAGCACCCGCATCGCGAGCGTGACCGGCGCACCCAGGACGAGGAGCGGCGGCACCGCCATCGTCAGCAGCATGTGCTGGAGCATGTGGGCGCTGAAGGAGAGCCGCCCGTAGGCGGCGGGACCACCGCTGGTGACGAACAGCAGGGCCAGGCACCCCACGACCCACCACGCGGTGCGCCCGGCGCTCCAGCGGTCCCCGCGCCGGCGCAGCACGCGCACGCCGGCCAGGTAGCCGACGAGCAGCAGGCCGCCGACGAGCAGCCACAGCAGGTCGGGGGAGGTCTCGGTGAACCACCGGGCCGCCGTCAGGGGCGGCGGGGCGGTCTCGCCGAGGAGCTCGTCGACGGTGCCGACACCGGGGGCGTCCTCGGGGACGGGGGTGGGGCTGCGGCTGAGGGCGACGCCCAGGCCGGTGGCGGCGGCCATGAGGACCAGCTCGCCGGCGGCCACCCGCCAGAAGGCGCGCGGGGAGGAGGCCAGCAGGGGCAGCGTGCGGCGGCGGTGCCAGGCGCCGACGGCTCCGAGCAGGACGAGGGCGACGACCTTGGCCACGACGAGGGCGCCGTACGCGGTGGCCAGGCCGGACCAGCCGCCCAGGCGCACCGAGGCGTTGACCACCCCGGACAGGGCGACGCCGGCGAAGCACCACAGGGCGATCGTGGAGTAGCGCCCGGCGACGGCGGTCAGGTCGACCGCCCGCTCCCCCGGGGCGGGGCGGCGGCCGGTGAGCGGGCCGGCGATCAGCACCGCCGCCAGGCCCCCCACCCACACGGTGACGCCCACCAGGTGCAGGCCCAGCGAGCTGACGGCCGTCTGGTGGGAGGCGGAGCCGGAGGCGTGCCCCGACAGCGACAGCGGCAGCAGGGCCACCACCGACAGCACCGCGCCCCAGGCGGCCCCGGTGGGGGTCGTCGCCGCCGCCCCCACGGTGGCCACGACGGCGGCCAGCACCGTGGTGACCAGCAGCGCGCGGCCGAGGTCGATCTCCTGGGAGAACTGGGCGAACTGTGCGCCGAACCCGTCGGCGCCGGGCGCGGCGCCGATGACGTCCACGGCGGTCAGCACCAGCACGGCCAGCGCGGAGACGGTCCACAACCCGGCGCCGACGGCGGCGGCGCGCACGACGCGCGTCCAGGCGGGCGAGGGGTGCGGCAGCACGACCGCGGCCACGACGAGACCGCCCACCGCCAGGCACGCGGCCAGGTCGTGGACGGTGCGGGCCAGCGGGAGCCCGTAGCGCGCGAGGGCGCCGGGGTCCCCCAGCACGGACGGGGTCAGTCCCCCGCCCGCGGACAGGGCGACCAGCAGCACGGCGCAGGCCGCGGCGAGGGAGGCGAGGGCGGTGAGCACCGCGCCGCCCGCCCCGGGGGCGCCCGCGGCCGCCGGGGTGCCGCCGCGCCGGGCGGGCGGGGGGTTCTGGCGGGCGGGTCGGCGGGTCTCTGCCACGTGCTCCAGGGTAGGTCGCGGTGGCGACACCCCCGCGCGGGGCGGGGACCGGCCGGGGGTCAGGCGGAGGCGCGGGCGGAGCGCACCGGGGCCAGGTGGGTGTTGACGTCGAACCACACGACCTTGCCGCAGGGGTCGGCCTCGACGCCGTGGGCGTCGGCGAGCGCCTCGAGGAGGGTCATGCCGCGCCCGTCCAGGGCGTCGGGGTCGGGCTCGCGCCGGACCGGACGGCGGGTGTTCTCGTCGCCGACGCCGACGCGCACGCGCGAGCCGTGACGGCCGATGCGCAGGACGACGTCGCTGCGGCCGTGGATCACGGCGTTGGTGACGACCTCGGCGGTCAGCAGCAGGAGGGTGTCGACGGCGTCGCCGATGAGCCCCTGGGCGATGCACCAGTCGGCCACGGCGTGGCGGGCGGCGCGGGAGGAGGCCGGCTCGGGGGCCAGCGTGACCTCGCAGGACCAGTCGAGGGGTGTCACAGGGTGGGTCTCCCGGTGCGTGGGTTCACCGGGAACCGTAGCGCAGCGCCGTTCGGGCGGTTCGGCGCGACGGCGGCCCCCCGTGCGGGTGGGAGCGGACCCCCACCCCTCGGTCCTGTCCGGCATCGTGCGCTCCCCCGTGCGTGCCCGCGGCTGCTAGATTCGCCCTGAATGGTTGCGTGCAGCAGTCAACGATCCGCGGCACGGCTCGCGACCCCGAGCAGTACTCGCCCCGGGGCCCCGTCCCGTTACACGACGAGCACGACCACCCCCGAGCGACACACCGGGCACCCGCCCGGCACCACCCACCCGGAGGAACCCTGAGCACGGCGCGCCACGACACCACCGGGGACACCCCCGGCACCCCCGGCACCCCCGGCACCGCACCCGAGGCGCAGGGCGCCCGCGGTGCGGCCCTGCTGCCCGCGCTGTCCGAGGAGGTCACCCGCAGCCTGCGCGCCCTGCACGCCCTCAAGGCGCAGATCGCCCGCGCCGACGGCGGGGCCGACAGCGCCGCGCACACCGTGCTGCTCGTGGTCGCCCACCACGGCGCCCAGCGCGTCGGCGCCCTGGCCGAGCGGATCGGCACCGACCCCTCCACCGTCAGCCGGCAGACCGGCGAGCTCGTCCGCCGCGGGCTGCTGGAGCGCCAGCGCGACCCCGACGACGGGCGCGCGTGCCGGGTGGCGGTCACCCCCGCCGGGCGGGACGTCGTCGCCGCCACGCTCGAGCACCGCCAGGAGCGCCTGGCCCGCGCCGTGGACGACTGGGACGACGACGAGCTCGGCACCTTCGTCTCGCTGATGGCCCGCTTCGCCGACGGCCTGGAGAGGGCGCGCGGCGAGGCACCCGCACCCCCCGCAGCTCCCCCCACCCGCTCCCGCACCGACCAGGAGACCGCATGAGCAGCACCACGGCCGGCGCCCAGCCGGCAGGTCCACCCGGGGCCGCACAGGCCCCGGAGGCCCCCGCCCTGAGCCACCGGCAGATCATGGCGATCCTGTCCGGCCTGCTGCTGGGCATGTTCCTCGGAGCGCTGGACCAGACGATCGTCTCCACCGCGATCCGCACCATCGCCGACGACCTGGACGGGTTCTCCCTGCAGGCGTGGGCGACCACGGCGTTCCTCATCACGTCGACGATCTCCACGCCCCTGTACGGCAAGCTCTCCGACATGTACGGCCGCCGGCCGTTCTTCATCGCCGCGATCGGCATCTTCGTCGCGGGTTCCGCGCTGTGCGGGATCTCCACCTCGATGTACGAGCTGGCCGTCTGGCGGGCCGTGCAGGGCCTGGGCGCCGGCGGCCTCATGTCGCTGGCGCTGACGATCATCGCCGACGTCGTCCCGGCGCGGGAGCGCGCCAAGTACCAGGCGTGGTTCATGGCCGTCTTCGGCACCTCCAGCGTCCTGGGGCCCGTGGCGGGCGGCTTCTTCTCCGGCCAGGAGTCACTGCTCGGCCTGGCCGGGTGGCGCTGGATCTTCTGGATCAACGTGCCGCTGGGCGCGCTGGCGATGGTCGTCGTCGTGCGCAACCTCAAGCTGCCCAAGCGCACCACGCACCACCGCGTGGACTGGCCGGGGGCGCTGACGCTGGTGCTGTGCCTGGTGCCGCTGCTCATCGTCGCCGAGCAGGGCCGCGAGTGGGGCTGGGGCTCGGGCGGGGCGCTGGTCTGCTACGCCCTCGGCGCCGTCGGCCTGGTCTCGTTCGTGCTGGTCGAGCGCGCCTACGGCGAGGAGGCGCTGCTGCCGCTGCGCATGTTCAGCGGCCGCACCTTCGTCGTCGGCAGCCTCGCCAGCTTCGTCCTCGGCATGGGCATGTTCGGCGCGATGGCCGTCCTGCCGCAGTACCTGCAGGTCGTCAAGGGCTCCTCCCCGACCGTCGGCGGCCTGCAGATGCTGCCGCTGGTGCTGGGCATCATGTCCGCCAGCGCCTTCGCCGGGCAGTTCATCGCCCGCACCGGCCGGTACAAGCCGCTGCCGGTCGTCGGCACCGCCCTGATGGTCGTGGCGCTGTTCCTCTTCAGCCGCGTCGACGCGGACACCCCCGTGTGGCAGACGATGATCGCCATGCTGATCATGGGCTGGGGGCTCGGCGGCAACATGCAGCCGGTCATCCTCGCCGTGCAGAACGCCGCCGGCCCGCGCGAGATCGGCGTGGCCACCTCCTCCGTGACGTTCTTCCGCCAGATGGGCGGCACGCTCGGCACGGCCGTGTTCCTGTCGATCCTGTTCTCCACCCTGGGGGACAACGTCTCCTCGGCGTACCGCTCCGCAGCGGGTGACCCGGCGTTCACCAGCGGCCTGCAGCAGGCCGGTCTGGACCAGCGGGGCCTGCAGGACGTGCTGGCCAGGGCGCAGGACGACACCTCGGTGCTCTCCACGCTGCCCGACGCGGTCGCCCACCCGTTCCGCGTCGGCTTCACCGACTCCACCAGCCTGATCTACCTGGTGGCGGCCCTCGTCATGGTGGCCGGCTTCGTGACGGTGCTGTTCCTGCCCGCGCTGCCGCTGCGCGGCGGCGGGCGCGCGCCGGGCGCGACGGGCCCGGCGGCCGGTGCCGCCGACGCGCCCGCGGCCCCGGTCCAGGCCGCCGCCGGTGCGGTGCACCCGGCGCAGGTGCGCGACCACCCCGGCCAGCTGACGGACGTGCCGGCCGACGCCCCCGCGGCCGGTGACCTGGCCGAGCGGGTCCGCCGGGGCGTGCAGGATGCCAAGGCCGCCCAGCGGGCCGTGGAGGAGCTGGCCGCCGAGATCGGCCGCCGCGAGGCGGCGCTGGACGCGGCGGTGGAGCGGCTGCGCGACCTGGGGCTGGACGAGGCCTCCATCGAGGCGGCCCTCGGCGAGGACGCGGCCGCCCCGCGCGGCCGGCACGCCGGCCACCCCGCCGCAGCGCCCGCCGCCGGAGCCGACCGGCTGAGCGCCCGCAGCTGACGCCCCCGCGACGGCCCCGGAGCACCCCGCTCCGGGGCCGTCGCCGTCCCCTGGCCCACCGGCTGCGAGCATGGCCCGGCGGGGACGGGACGACGGGCCGACGAGCAGCAGCAGGGGGAGAACGTGCCGGACTGGGTGCAGGACGCGATCTGGTGGCACGTCTACCCCCTGGGCGCCACGGGCGCCTTCCCCCACCCGGACCCCGGCGGCGACGGGTCCCGGCTGCTGCGGCTGCTGCCGTGGCTGGACCACGTGGTCGAGCTGGGCGCCAACGGCCTGCTGCTGGGTCCCGTCTTCGCCTCCTCCACCCACGGCTACGACACCGTCGACCACTTCCGGATCGACCCCCGGCTGGGCACGGAGGAGGACTTCGACCGCCTCGTGGCGGCGTGCCGGGAACGCGGCCTGCGCCTGCTGCTGGACGGGGTGTTCAACCACGTCGGCCGGGAGCACCCGGCGTTCCGGGCGGTGCTGCGCGAGGGCGCCGCGGCCCCCGCGGCCGGCTGGTTCCGGCTGCGCTGGCCCTCCGGCGACGGCCCCGGGGCGGTCCCCGTCCACGACGACTTCGAGGGCCACTCCGACCTCGTCGCGCTCGACCACGCGAACCCCGCCGTCGCCGACCTCGTCGTCGACGTCATGACCCACTGGCTGGCCCGGGGCGCGGACGGCTGGCGCCTGGACGCCGCCTACGCCGTGCCGCCCGAGCGGTGGGCGCCCGTCCTGACCCGGGTGCGCGAGCGCTTCCCCGACGCCTACGTCGTCGGCGAGGTCATCCACGGCGACTACCCGGCGACCGTCGCCGCCTCCGGGATGGACTCCGTCACCCAGTACGAGCTGTGGAAGGCCGTCTGGAGCTCGCTGAACGACACCAACCTGCACGAGCTGGCCTGGACCCTGCAGCGCCACGACGCCCTGCTGGAGACGTTCGCGCCGTTCACGTTCGTCGGCAACCACGACGTCACCCGCATCGCCAGCCGCCTGGACGACGAGCGCCACCTGCCGCACGCGGTGGCGGTCCTGATGACCGTCGGCGGCACCCCGGCCGTCTACGCCGGCGACGAGCACGCCTTCCGCGGCGTCAAGGAGGAACGCGCGGGCGGCGACGACGCCGTGCGGCCGCCGCTGCCGCCCACGCCGGCCGACCTGTCGCCGCTGGGGCTGCCCACCTTCCACCTGCACCAGCAGCTCATCGGGCTGCGCCGCCGGCACCGCTGGCTGCACCGCGCCCGCACCACCGTCCTGCACGTGGAGAACGCCCGCCTGGTCCTGGAGTCGCGCGCCACCGACGGCGAGGGCCGCCTGCTGCTGGCGCTGGACCTGACCGGCACCGGTGGCGAGCTGCCCGCCCCGGGGGCGAGCGCGGTCCTGGCCGGTGCCGGTGAGCTGCGCGGCGGCCCGGACGGCGGACGGGTGCTGCTGCCGCCGCACGGCTGGGCCGTCCTGGCCGGCTGACCCGGGCGCCCGCCCGCGGTCCGGCGATCAGGGCACCCGGGGCTGCCGGTGGTCCAGCCAGGCGAACGCCTCGGCCTGCATCGCCGCGTCGAAGCGGTGCCCGGTCCCGTGCAGGGACCCGGTGAAGGCGCCGGGTGCGCCGGCGGCGGCGTAGCGGGCGCCGATCCGCTCGTGCGCGCGGCGCACCCCCTCGGCGGGGAACAGCTCGTCGTGCAGGCCGGACTGCACCAGCAGCGGCAGCGGGGCGCGGGCGGCCACCACGTCCGGCCAGTCCCCCACCCGGCCCAGACCCGGCGTCATGAGCAGCCACGTGTGCCGGTGCAGGTGCTCCGGCAGCGCCTCGCGCAACGTGGTGACCGCGCAGGTGACGACGACGGCCGAGGCCGGGGCCCCGAGCGCGGCGGCGGTGGCGGCGCGGGCCCCGCCGCCGGACAGGCCCAGCAGCGCGACACCGCCGGGCGCGGTGCCCGGGTGCGCGGCGAGCACGCGGGCGGCCAGCAGGTCCTCGTGGGCGGCCAGCCCGGCCCAGGAGGTGCCCAGCACGCCCAGCGCCTTGGCCACCGCGTCCTCGGCGGGGCCGGCGTGCACGTCGTACTCCAGCGCCTCGTCGTCCGGCGCGGCGCCGGCGGCGCGGCGGGCGTCGAGCTCCAGGCGGGCGGTGCGCTCGCTGCGCTCGGGCATCGAGGCCACCGGCAGGCGGCGGCTGCCCCAGCCGAACCCGTCGTGCACGAGCACCGAGCGGCCGGTGCGGGCCAGGTCCTCGGCCACGGCGCGGCCGTCGTACAGCTGCTCGCGCACCCCGCGCAGCAGCGGGTGGGCGGGCCGGCCGCTCACGCCGTCGGCGAGCTTATCCAGGCCGAACCGCTTGACGCCGCCGTGGCAGTGCAGGAACAGCGCGCCGGGCAGCGGTCCCGGCCGCCCGGCGGGGCGCAGCAGGCGCCCGGCCACGCGCGGGCCGAACCCGGCGTCCCAGCTCAGCTCGGTGCCCTCGAGGCCGTCGCGCTCCCAGGTGCCCTCCACCCGCACGCCGGAGCCGTCCACGGTCCCGTCCACGTCCCCGGGCAGCCCGACCGCCGCGCGCAGCCGCCGGGAGACCTCCTCGCCGGAGGGCTCGTCGGCGCCGAACAGCGGCCAGGAACGCTCCAGCAGCTCCACGAGCCCGTCGAACGCGCCGAGCCTGCCCAGCCCGCCGGGCCCGCCGCCGCTGCGCGCACCCCCGTCCGCACCGACCACCGCAGGACCTCCCCGTCCTCCTCGCCCGCGGCGCAGCGCACCCGGGAACCGGTTCCCGGGAACCGGTTCCCGGGAACGTACACGCCCCGCGGCGCGGGGAGTCCCCGCAGGAACGGGTCCCCCGGGAACCTCCCCTCAGGTAACCGTTTTCCGGTAGCCTCGGGCCATGCCAGACGACGATGACGTCACCCGGTACCGCAACCCCGTGGCCGACGCGGACGGGCCGGCCCCGGCCCGGGCCGGCGAGGCGGACCGGGCCACCGCCGGCCCCTCCACCCCGGAGGTCTCGCCGTGACGACCCGCAGCCCCGCCGCCCCCCACGTCCCCCACGCCACCGCCCCGACCCGCGCGAGCGCAACCACGCCGGTCCCCGAGCCGGTCACCGGCGTGGCGCTGACCGTCGCCGGGACGGTCGTCGCCACCGTCGACGACGGCTCGGCCGTGCCGGCGACGGACTCCCCCCGCCCCCACCTGCACCCCGTGCGGACGCTGGCGGGCACGGCCGTGACGGCCAGCGCGCCGGCCGACCACCGCCACCACCGCGGCGTGGGCCTGGCCGTGCCGGACGTGGACGGGACCAGCCACTGGGGCGGGCGGACGTTCGTGCGCGGCCGCGGTTCCACGATGCTCGACAACCACGGCACCCAGCGCGTCGTGGAGCAGGACGGCGACGGCGCCGGAGCGCTGCGCCAGGTGCTCTCCTGGTGCGACCGCGCCGACGCGGAGCAGGTGCGCGAGGAACGCCGGTTGCGGGCGGTGGCCGCCCCCGGCGGCTGGCGGCTGGACTGGACGTCGGTGCTGCGCGCCCGCCGCCCGCTGAGCATCGGCAGCCCCGCCACGAACGGGCGCACCGGCGCGTTCTACGGCGGCTGGTTCTGGCGCACGCCGTTCAGCGCGGCCGAGGCCCTCGTCGCCGAGGGGACGGGCACGGACCACGCCCACGGTTCCCGCTCCCCGTGGCTGGCCGTCACCGCGCCCGGCGCGTGGCTGCTGGCGGTGCAGCACGGCGAGGCCCTGCCGTGGTTCGTGCGCACCGAGGAGTACACGGGTTTCGGGCCCGCCCTGGCCGGGGCGGAACGCCTCGCGCTGCTGCCCGGGGAACCGCTGAGCATCCGCCTGAGCGTGCTGGTCGCCGACGGGCCGGCCCCCGCCCCGGGCGCGGTGCGCGCCGCGGCGCTGGGCCTGCTGGCCACCGGGGTGGAGCCGTGAGCGCCCCGGCGGTGGCGGTGGTCGGCGTCAACGGCCACGGCCGCAGCCACCTCGAGCGCGCGATCGCGGCGCACGCGGCCGGGCACCTGCGCCTGGCCGCGGTCGCCGACCCGAACCTGCGGGAACTGCCCGAACTGCCGACCGGGACCCGCCGGCACCACGACCTGGGCGACCTGCTGCGGGACGGGGCACCGGACGTGGTGGTGCTCAGCACCCCCATCCACACGCACGCGGCGCTCGCGAGCGCCGCGGTGCGCGCGGGTGCGGACGTGCTGCTGGAGAAACCCCCGACGGCGACCGCGGCGGAGTTCGCCGAACTGGACGCCACCGTCGAGGCCGCGGGCCGGCTGTGCCAGGTGGGTTTCCAGAGCCTGGGGTCGGCGGCCGTGCACCACGTGCGGCGCCGGGTCGCCGAGGGCCGGGTCGGCGAGGTCACCGGGTACTCCGCGGCCGGCTGCTGGGTGCGGACCCGCGCCTACTACGAGCGCGCCCGGTGGGCGGGGCACCGGCACCTGGACGGCCGGGTCGTCGCCGACGGGGCGCTGACGAACCCGCTGGCGCACGCGGTGGCGACCGCCCTGGCGGTGGCCGGCGCGCAGCGCGCCGAGGACGTCGTGGACGTGCACACGGACCTGTTCCACGTCCACGACATCGAGGCCGACGACACCTCCGCCGCCCGCGTTCGGCTGGCCGGGGGGCACGAGCTCGTCGTCGCGGTGACGCTGTGCGCCGCCGAGCGCGGCGAGCCGTTCGTGGCGGTGGAGGGCACCGCCGGGCGGATCACCCTCTACTACACGCTCGACACCGTCGTGGAGGAGGTCCCCGGGCGCCCGCCGCTGGTCACGCGGCACGCGCGCACCGACCTGCTGACGGACCTGCTGGCGGCCCGGGCGCACGGGACGCCGCTGCTGTCGCCGCTGGTGGCGTCCGGCGGTTTCACGCGCGTGCTGGAGGCGGTCGTCACCGGCCCGGCACCGCGGCCGGTCGCGGAGGAGTTCTTCGAGCGACTGGCGCTGCCCGGTGGCGACGAGGGGCGCCGGCTGACCGGTGTGGAGGAGGCGGTGGCGGCCGCGCTGCGCGAGCGCGCCACGTTCAGCGAGCTCGGGCTGCCCTGGACGAGGTGATCGGGGCGGGCGCCGGAGCCCGAACCGGCGGTGCGCGAGCCCCTCGACGCGGGGCCGTTCCTCTGCGCCGGTTCCGGGTCGATGGCCGCCGGCGCACCGGGCCCGCGCCGGGGTTCGGGCACCTGGGGGACTACGTCGGCGCGGGCCCCTCCCTCACCTGCTCCGAGCCCCTGGTGCTGACCCGCGGCGCCGCGCCGCGGCTGTCGCCGACGACGGTCGTGGCGGACCGGCCGGTGGACGCCGCCGACGCCGCGGACCCGGCCGAGCTGGCGCTCGCGCGGGTCCGAACGGCCCGCGGGGGCTGAGCGGCCCGCACCACCAGCGGCGTCGCCGCCCCGGCCGCCGCGAACAGCACCCCCAGCACCACCCACCCCGGCGTGCCGAGGCCCACGGCCGTGGTGGTCACCACGAGCGGGGCGGCCATCGCGCTCAGCGAGTACCCCGTCTGGCTGACGCCCTGGTACGCGCCCGGCCGGCGCGGGTCGGCCAGCTCGAACGCCAGGCCCCACGCCCCCGCCTCCCCGCGCACCTCCGCGAGGGCGTGCACGCCCGCCGCCAGCACCAGCAGCAGCACCGCGAGCAGCGCCCCGCCCGCGGCCGAGGCGGCGTACAGGCCGCACGCCAGCGCCAGCAGCGCACCCGCACCCGCCACCGCCCGGGCGGCCGCCGGCACGTGGTGGGTCCCGCGCGAGGCGCGCACCTGCAGCGTCGCGACGAGGAGCGTGTTGAGGACCATCAGCAGCGACACGGTGACCGCCGGCGCGTCGGTGCGCGCGGCGACCCACAGCGGCACGCCCACGGTCTGCAGCCCGAAGTGCAGGCCCACGACGGCGTTCAGCGCGGTGACCGCCAGGTAGCGCCGGTCGCGCAGCGGCGAGCGCCCCGCGGGCCCGGGCCCGGTCGGCGCCGCGACGGCCCCGGCGCGACCCGCGGGGTGGGCACCCAGCGCGCGCAGCGGCAGGCAGGCCATCAGCGTGAGCACCCCCGTGCCCACCAGCGCCGCGGAGTAGGCCTGCGCCGTCCCCGCCAGCAGCGCCAGCGCCGCCGCGCACGTCCCCAGGCCGATCGAGACGTTCGTGACGACGCGCAGCCTCGCCCGCACCACCACCCGGTCGTCGCCGGGGAAGGCGACGGCGAGCACCGCGGAGAGGGCGGTGCCCTGCACGGCGCGGCAGCCCACGGCCGCGCACGCCACGAGCGCGAACGGCACCGGGTCGCGCACGAGCACGTACGCCAGCAGCGCCAGGCCCTGACCGGCCGTGGCGGCGATCAGCACCCGGTGCGCGCCGACCGCGTCGCTCAGCCGCCCCGCGAGCAGGGCGCCCAGGACGCCCACGGCGCCGGCGACGGTGAGGCCCAGCCCGACGGTCGTGGCGGGCAGGCCGGCGACACGGGTGAAGAACAGGGCGCTGACGCTGTAGAAGACGCCGTTCGCGGCGGCCCCGGCGGCCGTGGAGGCGGTGAGGGCGCGCGCCACGGGGTCGTCGGGGCGCAGGACGGCGGACAGGGAGCGCGCGGGGCGCGGCGGGAGCACACCGCCGGTTCTGCCAGGACGCGGCCGGCCACCTCCAACGATGTAGCGTCGGGCTTCGTGGTCGTGCGCTACGAACTCACCGGCATGGACCTCGGCGAGGTCCGGTTCGCGGTCTCGCCCCTGAACGAGCTGACCCTGTCGCTGCGCTCCTTCCGCGACCCCGGTCGCTACCCGCTGCACCTGCCGTGGCTGCACGAGGTGCACGCCGCGCGCGGGCAGCTGGACGCCGCGGCCCTGCTGGCGCTCACCAACGACCTGCTGTGGACCCCGGACCTGCTGACCCCGCGCCCCACCTCCCCGCTGACCCGCGTGGAGGACCAGCTCGCCGCGCTGGAGGACGCCGACCCCCGCGTCCTGGCCGCCGAGCTGGAACAGCTGCACGCCGGCCGGGTCCCCACCGCCCTCACCGGCCCGCCCGCCGCCGTGCTGCGCCGAACCGTCGGCGCGCTGCGCGGGTACTGGGAGGCGTGCTTCGCCGCCCACTGGCCGCGCCTGCGCGCCCTGCTGGAGGCCGACGTGACGCACCGCGCCCGCGAGACCGTGCAGCACGGCAGCGCGCGCATGTTCGCCGGCCTGGCCGACGGGGTCCGCCTGAGCGGCGGCGTCGTGGAGGTCCGGCTGCGCTCCCGGGTGGAGTACACCCGCAGCACCGCGGGCGACGGGCTGACCCTCGTGCCCTCCGTGTTCTGCCGCCGGGCGTCCGCACCCGTCTCCGCCGCCGAGGCGCCCCTGCTCATGTACGGCGCACGCGGCGTGGGGACGCTGTGGCGGCCCGCGCGCCCGCCCGCACCGGCGGCGCTGGTGGACCTGCTGGGCCGCAGCCGCGCCGAACTGCTCACCGCGCTCGCCGAACCGGCCTCCTCCACCGAGCTCGCCGCGCGCCGCGGCGTCACCGCCACGGCCGTCAACCAGCACCTGCGGGTGCTGCGGGCCACCGGCCTGCTGGAGTCCGAGCGGCACGGGCGCTCGGTGGTGTACCGGCGCTCCGAGCTCGGTGACGCCCTCGCCGGGTGAGCCGACCACCGTGCTCGACGTCACGGCTGCGCCGGTGCCGCACCGGCGCCGGGCCGTCGGGGCGCCCGCTACGGTCGGGGCGGTGCAGGAGCCGGCGGCCGAGCCGGCGCGACGAGCCGGCGGGAGCCGGGCGAGGAGGACCGCATGAGCGCCGACCGGGGCGTGCACGTCGTCGAACCGCGCTACGCGCGCACGTGGCTGCTGGTGAACGCCGCCCGCACGGAGCTGTTCGACGCCGCGGTGCGTTCCCGCGCCGACCAGGTCGTGCTGGACGTGGAGGACGCCGTCGACCCCAGCCGCAAGGACGCCGCGCGCACGGACGTCGTCGAGTGGCTGCGCGCCGGCGGGCGCGCCTTCGTGCGCATCAACGACGTCACCACCCCGCACTGGCGCGACGACGTCGACCAGCTGCGCGACACCCCGAACCTGCTGGGCGTGGTGCTGGCCAAGACCGAGGCCGGCGAGCAGGTCACCGAGACCTTCGAGGCGCTGGGCGGGCGGACGCCCGTGGTGGCGCTGGTGGAGTCCGCCCTCGGCATCGAGGAGGCCCGCTCCATCGCGTGCGCGCGCGGCACGTTCCGCCTCGCGTTCGGTTCCGGCGACTACCGCCGCGACACCGGCGCCAGCGCCGACGACCTCGCGATGGCGTACCCGCGCAGCCGCCTCGTGGTGGCCAGCCGCATCGGCGGCCTGCCCGGCCCCGTGGACGGCCCCACCGTCGGCGGCGGCCTGCCGGAGCTGCGGGACAACTCCTCGGTGGGGGTGTCCCTGGGGATGATGGGCAAGCTGTGCCTGGACCCCGACCAGGCGCCCGTCATCAACGAGGTGATGAGCCCCACCGCCACCGACGCCACCTGGGCGCAGGACGTCGTGGAGAAGTTCGAGAGCAGCGGCGGCGTGGTCCGCGACGGTTCCGACCTGCCGCGCCTGGGCCGCGCCCGGCGCATCCTGGAGCTCGCCGAGGCGTTCGGCATCCAGCCGCTGTGAGGTGAGGGGCGGGCGGTCCCCCCGGCCGCCCGCCCCGGTCCCTCACCCCTGCGCGGTGAACGCGGAGGGGGCCACCCGGACGACCTGCCCCAGGCCGCCCTGGCCGAGGAACGCCCCGGCCACGCTCCACGCCGTGGAGTACAGGGCCCCCCGGGCCCAGCGCAGCCCGACCGGCATCGTCACCTGCGCCACCGAGCGCGATCCGTCGGCGTCCACTCGCACGACCCGCCCCACGGTCGAAGGGTCGAAGTCCGCGCCGGGCTCCCCGGCCGGCGCCCCCTCCAGCAGTTCGGAGACGTACACCTCGCCGTCGTCGCCGACGGCCACCCCCGTCGGCCCGTCCAGGCCGGTGATCTCCCGCAGCAGTTCCCCGGTGACCGGGTCCAGCACGTACACCCGCCCCTCGCCGGGCGCCTCACCCGCGAGCCCCGACACGTACAGGTTCCCGTCGGGGCCCCACGCCAGTCCCGTCGGCACCGAGTCGCAACCGGCGTGCTCGGGGTTGTTGTTCTCCCGACCCGCGCAGACACCGGTCGTGACGACGTCCGGGACGAAGAACGTGCTGACCGTGCCGTGCCGGTCGACGGCCAGCACGGCGTTCGCCCCGGCGTCCGCGACGTACGCGTACGCCGTCCCGCGCCCCCGACCGCCGAGCACGGCGAACGGGTTGCTCAGCGCGTCCAGCGGTGCGCCGTCGTCGCCGAACTGCCGCTGCCCGTCGGGGTTCTCCGCCAGTTCGTGGGCGGCGAGGTCGGCCAGGGGCCGGGGTGCGACGCCGGGCGCGGACACGAACAGCGTGGAGGCCCCCGGCCCCTGCCCCTCGCCGGTGACGGTCAGCAGTTCCCCGCGGGTGCGGTCCACCCCCGCCGGTGCGGTGAAACCACCCGCCCGCACGACCGGTCCCCGCCCGCCCGGGACGATCCCGCTGATCTCGCCGCCAGCGCTCTCGGCCGCGTAGAACTTCCCGTTCCGGAACGACAGGCCGAACGGGTCGTCGAGGCCCTGCGCGACGACCTCGATCGACGGGCGGTGCGCCGGGGCGTCCGCCCCCGCCGGTGCGGCCAGACCCACACCGGTCACTGCTGCCACCGCGATCACGGTGATCCCTGGTGCTGCCCTGAACCGGTGGGTCATGCGATCCTCCAACCCTGCCGGGGTCGTCGTCGCCCCCGTGGGCGGCGGACGCTACTCCGAACGGGTGGCGGCCACCAGTCCCCCTCCCGGGAGTCGGGTGTGCGCCTCGAGCACGCGCCGGGCGAGGTCGGCCAGTTCGTCGCGAACCCGCAGCGGTCCCTCCACGACGACGTCGGCGCCGAGTGCCAGCAACCGCCCCGCCGCGACCGCGGGGTCCTCCAGCGCGAACCGTGTCGTCCGCCAGCCCGCGGCGTCCGGTTCCCCCGCGTTCGACAGCGCCTGGGCCGCAACCTGCTCGCCGAGCACCGACGGCAGCGCCCGCACCCCGCGGGGGGACAACCGTGCGGTGACGGTCAGCCGCCCCAGCGAGCGCTCGAACTCCGTCGAGGACGCCGACCACCACGCGGCGAGGTCGAAACCCGCCGGCCGCTCGAAGCGCCCGGGCAGCAGTTCCGCGCCGCGGGCGCGGGCGACCCGGTAGGTGCGCGCCCGTCCCTGCGAGGACGCCACCAGGTACCAGACCCCGGCCTTGAGGACCAGGCCCAGCGGTTCGAGCGTCCGCTCGACGGTCTCCCCGCGCGGTCCGCGGCCGTAGCCCAGGCGCACCGGCCGCTGCTCCCACACCGCCCGCGTCAGCACCGCCAGGTCCGCGGTGTCGTCCTCGGCGCGGAACCAGCCTGGCGCGTCGAGGTGGAACCGCTGCGCCAGGGCACCGGCCCGCTCGCGCAGCTCCTGCGGCAGGGTCGCGGCCACCTTCGCGTGCGCCGCCGCGACCGCCCCGTCCAGCCCCAGGGCGGTCAGGGCGCGCGGCACGGTGAGCGTGAGCAGTGCGACCGCTTCCCGGGACGTCAGCCCGTCCAGCTGCGAGCGCCAGCCGTCGAGGAGACGCACACCGCCGCCGCGCCCGGGTTCGCTCCAGATCGGCACGCCGGCCGCCCGCAGCGCAGCCACGTCCCGGTGGGCGGGGGGGGGGGGGGGGGGGGGGGGGGGGGGGGGGGGGGGGGGGGGGGGGGGGGGGGGGGGGGGGGGCGGGGGGGGGGGGCGGGGGTGGTGGCGCTGGATGTGG